>DDFD01000008.1 GCA_002337005.1 Flavobacteriales bacterium UBA1937
GCCGAAAAGAACAAAAATACTGTTAAAGTTATATTAAATAGAATATGATGTAGTTTCATTTTTCAAAAATTATTAATTTTGAGGCCTAATTAAATAGAAACCTTGTTTAAAAACATTTTCAAAAATACCCTACATATTTTAATTATCCTAATTTTTAACAATTTTTTAGCACAAAATAAGCAGGAAGTTGTTACTAAAAATAGTGATAAAACTACTGTTGTTACTAAAAAAGACACCATAAAAGTAGAAAAAGAACAACTAGAAGATATTGTACATCATAAAGCTGATAGAGAGCGAAATGATGTTCAAAAAAAGATGAGCTATCTTAATACCAATGCAGAAGTTTCATACGGAGATATGAAAATTGAAGCGGATTATATACAGATAGATTGGGATAAGGGGATGATCTTTGCCAGAGGTAAACTAGATTCTTTAGGAAGAGTAAAAGAACCAGCTACTGCTACACAAGGCGGTAAAAAATATGAGTATAACGAGTTTAATTACAACTATAAAACAAAACAGGCTGTAGCGTATAATGCCAGAACCGAAGAAAGTGAAGGGGTAATAGTTGCCGAAAAAACAAAAAAAGTTAGTGATTCTGTTTTCTACCTAAAACGTGGAAAATATACTACAGATGATTATTTCTTAAAGAAAAAAGATACCATAGCAGATTATTATTTGTTAGCGCCTGATATTAAGCTCGTTAAAAATAAAAATAACTCTAAGTTAATTACAGGGCCTATACAGATGTATATAGAGCAAGTTCCTACGCCTCTTATTCTTCCTTTTGCGATTTTACCAATGACGGAGAAAAGAATGGCAGGACTTCTAATCCCAAGTTTTGGAGAGAGACAAGAAGTGGGTTTTTTCTTAAATGGTTTAGGCTGGTATCAACCTTTTGGAGAGCATTTTGACCTTAAAACTTATGTAGATTACTACACCAAAGGAAGTTGGAATATAAGACCAGAGCTAGCTTATAGGAAAAAATATAGGTACAATGGCTCTTTTCGGGCCGAAATGGGAACTACAATAAGAGGAATAAAAGGTCTAGACAATTATTCTAAAAGTAGCGTATATAACATTGCATGGACGCACACTCAGGACTCTAAAGCCAATCCTTTTTTTACATTTAGTGCATCTGTTAATATTACCAGCAGTAAGTTTTATAATAATACGGTAAATAATAATAATATCTTTAATCAAAATGTATTAAACGCTCAGCAGAATTCTACGGTAAGTATTACCAAAAGGTTTCTTAATTTGCCTGTTACCATCACAGGAACAGGTAGTTATTCTCAGAATTTCAGTACGGGTCTTACAGATATTAGATTGCCTCAACTTAACGTAGCAATTAATCAGTTTTATTTATTTAAACCTAAAACAGGAGTCAGAACAGGACTTTTAGAAAATATTAATGTAAATACTGGTTTACAATTCAGTAACTATGTTTCTGGATTTAAAAATGATGACTTGTTTACCAAGACAATGTGGGATAAAATGCAAACTGGTGCTAAAAATAATATCTCACTAAGCACCAATACTACCATTGCTAAATTTTTTACTTTTTCACTATCGGGTAATATAGATAATGTATTTACTACCAAAACCATTTCTAAATCTTATAATCCGATAAGCAATCAATTGGTAACTACCCAAAATAAAAATTTGTCTGGGTATTCTACTTATTCTGCTTCGGCTAGTTTACAAACCGTATTGTATGGGATGCTAAAATTTGGTAAAAACTCCAAGATTCAGGCAATTAGACATATGGTTACGCCTAGTATTAGTTTTAATTATACTCCAGATTTTGGGAAAAGTAGTTTTGGATATTATAAAAATTATTATAACGAGAGAGGGATTCTTACCTCATATTCTATTTTTGAAGGAGGGATGTTTGGTAGTCCTAGTCAAGGTTTGCAACAATCTATAGGTTTCAATATTAGCAATAACCTAGAGATGAAGGTGAAGAGTAAATCAGACTCTACTGGTGTGAAAAAGGTTAAAATTTTTGAAACCCTAAATGTTTCAGGAGGGTATAATTTTGCTGCGGAAAAATATAAATGGTCTGTAATAAGTGTAAGTACACAAACTTCTTTCTTTCAAAATAAAGTGAGTGTAAACTCTAGTATGAGTATAGATCCATATCAAATAATCTTTGCGCCAGGAGAAACTACAGGAACCAGAACAGAAAATTTCGGGCATTTTAGTGTGCAGAGTTTTACGTTAGGTTTTTCAGTTCCTTTAACCAATGAAATTTTTGGTAAGAAAGAAGATCTTTCTAAAAAATACAAAACAAAAGGCGAAATTAGGAATGAAGTCTATAATTTTGATGAAGACAACTATGCCAGATTTAATCAACCCTGGACTCTTAACCTTAACGTAAACTACGGATATACTAGAAATGCAACCAAATTTGGTACTAAAGTAGCTTCTGTAGGAATAGATAGTACCTTAAAATTAACACCATATTGGAGTCTTTCTGGTAATACCAATTATGATTTTGTTTCGCAAAAACTAGCCTATACTAGACTTGGTTTTAATAGAGACCAGAGAAGTTTTACCTTTAGTTTTAATTGGGTTCCTTTCGGGCAATACAAGGTTTATGATTTCTTTATCAGCATAAAAGCAAATATCTTAAAAGATGCAGTGAAGTATAAAGAAAGAAGTTTTACACCATCTACTAGAACTGCTTTTTAGATTAGTATAAAAAATATATATTTGCGAAATCTAATTTTAAACATTTCGGTGTAATTTAATTTGGTACTAAATACGAAAAAAATGAGCAAGAAAGTAATTTCTACCAGCAAAGCGCCTGCTGCAATTGGCCCTTATTCTCAGGCAAACTTTATCAATGGAGTTTTATATATTTCTGGGCAAATTCCTATTGATCCAGAATCAGGAAACTTAGTAGATGGAATAGAAAAAGAAACACATCAGGTAATGAAAAACCTAAAGGCGATCTTAGATGAAGCAGGGATGTCTTTTTCTAATGTAGTAAAAGCAACTATTTTCCTAAAAAGTATGGATGATTTTGCTGCAATGAATGAAATTTATGCCTCTTATCTAGAGGCTAATAATTATCCGGCAAGAGAAACAGTACAAGTGTCTTGTCTTCCAAAAAATGTGAGTGTAGAAATATCAATGATTGCACACCAATTTTAGATGAATTTTTTAAGAAATACATTGGGTGTTTTACTTGGTCTCGGCGTAGCTGCGATCGTTATTTCATTTGGTGTAAGGATAGATCCTTCTTGGCGAGATAGTTATGATGGGTTATCACCTTTTGAGCATTGGGAAAGAGTTTTGTCTAATGTAAAAGAAGACTCTGGTTTTTTCTGGACTTTGCTTTTTTCATCTGGTATAGGAGCTACAATAGGTGGTGTAGTAACCGCAGTAATTGTGAAATATGCTAAAGTTGCATACGCTATCTTAATTGGGTTTATGATGTTGTTTATTGCTATGCTAGATATCATTATATTTCCTTATCATCCTACGTTTTATAAAATTTTAATTTTTATTATTTACTTCCCATTTTCTTGGATTGGCGGTAAAATAGTAGAAGTGATTTTTGAGAGAAAAAAACGAAAATTACAAAGAGCAAAATAAAAAAGCCTTCCGAATCAATATCGGAAGGCTTTTTAGTTAAAGTGATTATTTATTTCTAAGGCATTTTAAAACCTCCTGTTCTTATTTGTCCAAAATCATCTACAAATTTTATTTGTACATTTCCAGAGTAGCCATTTAGTATTTTTTCGATATCTTTTTGACTATTTACTGGTTTTCCGTTTACTTCCATAATTACATATCTGTCTTGTACGCCTATTTTAGCAAGTTCGCCTCCTTCTGTAATATTTTTGGTAAGAACACCGCTGTCTAAACCATATCTAACTTTAGTGCTTTCACTTAAAGAATCAAATTCTCCACCTATTTTTTCACTTACAGTAAGATCTGCTTTACTTCTGAAAGAGGTGTTTCCTTTTTGATCTTTTAAGGTAACATTGGTGGTTAACTGGCGACCATTTCTTGTATATGATACCATAACTTTATCACCGGGTCTTTTGCTTCCGATAGCTGCAGATAAGTCTGCGAAAGAATCTATTGTAGAATTATCTATTTTAGTAATTATATCACCTTTTTTGATTCCTGCATCTTCTGCGCCAGATTTTTCTGTAACCTCTCTTACGAAAATTCCGCTTCCAGCTTTTATATTGGTCTTATTTTGACTGTTATAGGCTGCTACTTGGTCTTCATCTGATAAGTCTAAAGAACCAACGCCTAAGAAACCTCTTTGTACTAAACCAAATTTCTTGATGTCTTCTACTACTTTTTTAGCTAAATTAGCAGGGACTGCAAATCCGTAGCCTTCATAATAACCTGTATTAGAAGATATTGCAGAGTTTATACCTATTAAATCACCATTAGTGTTTACCAATGCACCACCAGAATTTCCGGGGTTAATGGCAGCGTCTGTTTGTATGAAACTTTCTATTGGAGTTCTAGAATTTCTACTTAATAAATCTATACTTCGTCCTTTTGCCGAAACGATACCTGCGGTTACGGTAGAATTTAATCCTAGTGGATTTCCTACTGCTAGCACCCATTGTCCAACTTCTACCATATCAGAATTAGCAAAATTCAAATAAGGTAAACCGCTTTCTTCAATTTTTAGAAGTGCAATATCTGTACTAGGATCTGTACCAACTAATGTAGCTACATAACTTTTTTTATTACTAAGCACTACTTCCAGTTTATTAGCACCTGCTACTACATGATTGTTAGAAATAATATATCCATCAGGAGAGATGATTACACCACTGCCTAATCCAGACGGTCTAGCAGGTTGGTTCTGCTGTGGTTGTTGCTGTTTTTGTCTGGGAGAATTGTCTCCGAAAGGACTTCCGAATGGCCCGAAAAATTGATCGAATAAATCTTGTTCCGACATTCTGTTTGAAGAAGCTCTATTTTGGTAATTTTTAATGCTGACTACTGCGGGAACTGTAACTTTGGCAGCCTTTACGAAGTCTTCTCCATTGGCTGCACCTATTCCTGCAAATTGTGCATTATTTTTAGCTTCGTGAAAATAAGAAAAATCGCCGTTGTTTCCTCCACTAGTATCAAAATACTTGATAGCACCAAACGTTGTGGCACCTGATAAAACACCTACAACAGCTAAAGGCAATAATTTTTTTAAACTGTCCATAATTTCTAATTCTTAATTTTTTAATAGTTTTATTACAACAAATTTAATGCAAAATTAGTGTCAACTAAATTATTAGTGTTACAGATTTAACAAAGTTTAACTTGTTTTAAATTATTTTATAATTCTTTAAAAAAAGATTAAATCATACAAACTGCGTATTGTGGCTTTTTATATGTTATTATAGATTTGAATAAAAAGTAATAACCATTTTATTTCTTATGATTGTATTTCTATCAATTATTGTATTAATCATTTCTCTAATTTACTTTCTTAGCAAAAGAAAAATTCGCTATTAAGTAATATAGAGTGTATCTATTTTCTGGCTTTTTAGAATAATTCTAAAAAAACTATCTTTGCAAAAAAATTCAATAAATTTAGAATGACAAAAAGCGGTAGAATAGAATTGATGTCTCCAGCAGGAGATTTTACCTCATTACAAGCAGCACTAGATAATGGTGCAGATTCTGTATATTTCGGTGTAGAGCAACTTAATATGAGAGCTAGAGCATCTATGAACTTTACGATTGATGATTTGCCAGAAATTTCTAGAAGATGTAAAGAAAAAGGGGTAAGAACTTATCTTACTCTTAATACTATTATATATGATCATGATCTTTCCATCATAAAAACCTTGTTAGATAAAGCAAAATCTGCAGATCTTACCGCTGTAATTGCTATGGATCAGGCAGTAATTGCCTATGCCAGACAAATTGGGATGGAAGTACATATTTCTACTCAAATTAATATTACCAATATAGAAACGGTAAAATTCTATGCACTTTTTGCAGATACAATGGTAATGAGTAGAGAATTATCTATTAGTCAAATCAAGAAAATTTGTCAGCAAATAGAGAAAGACCAAATCAAAGGTCCATCTGGTAACTTAGTAGAGATTGAAATTTTCGGGCACGGTGCACTTTGTATGGCTGTTTCTGGGAAATGTTATCTCAGTCTTCATTCTCATAATTCATCTGCTAACAGAGGTGCTTGTAAACAAAATTGTAGAAAAAAATATACTGTTATAGACCAAGAATCTGGTTTTGAAATTGAATTGGATAATGAATATATGATGTCTCCAAAAGATCTTTGTACCATTGGTTTTCTAGATCAAATTACAGATGCTGGAGTAAAAGTTCTTAAAATCGAAGGAAGAGGTAGAGCGCCAGAATATGTAGCTACTGTTACAAAATGTTATAGAGAAGCTATAGATAGTATTGCAGACGGAACTTTTAGTGCAGAGAAAGTAGAAGAATGGATGAAGCAATTAGAAACTGTTTATAATAGAGGTTTTTGGAGTGGTTACTATCTAGGGCAAGAACTTGGAGAGTGGTCTCCAAATTCTGGTTCTAATGCTACTCAAAAGAAAATTTATATAGGTAAAGGAAGACACTTCTATCCAAAGTCTAATATTGCAGAATTTTTAATAGAAGCTTATGACCTCAATATTGGTGATAAAGTCCTTGTTCAAGGTCCTACAACTGGCTCACAAGAGATGGAAGTTTCTGAGATGATGGTAGATGGTGTTGGGATTTCTGATAAAGCAACTAAGGCTGATGTTATTACCTTCAAAACAGATTTCAGAGTTCGCCCAAGTGATAAATTGTATAAAATTGTTCAAGCTTAAAAAGAGTTTTTGAGATGCGAGTTTTGAGTTTATCTCGAATGTCAAGTATCAAATCTAGATTTTCAATATGGTAATTGTAACGCTTCAAAGAGATAAATGCATCGGGTGTAATTATTGTGCAGAATTTGCGCCAGAATATTTCCGTATGTCTAAAAAAGATGGAAAATCGGTACTTCTAAAATCTACGGATAAAAAGGGATTCTTTACCATTAAAACTCCAATTCCAGATGCTTTCGAGCCTTGCGAAAAAGCAGCAAAAGCTTGCCCTGTAAAGATAATTTCAGTAAAAGAAATTTAGGATGTTTAAAAAAGATTTAAGAACAAAGTATTTAGAAAAAAGAAAAACCTTGTCTATAGATGAGGTTAATTTTTTATCATATAAAATTTTCAATAAATTTATTTTACAATTTTATTTATCTGAAAATCAAAACATTCATATTTTTTTGCCTATTTCTAAGCTCAATGAAATTAATACTTTTTCTTTTATAAAACAGCTTTGGGAGATGAAAATTAATGTTTTTATTCCTAAAGTTTATCAAAATAAAATTATTTCAGTAAAATTTACTCCCCAAACTTTATTAAAAGAAAATTCTTGGGGAATTCTAGAACCTACTTCTAGTACAAATGAAGAAAATACTTTTGATTATATAATTACGCCACTTTTATATTGTGATAAAAACGGGAATAGAATAGGCTACGGAAAAGGATTTTATGACCAATTTTTTAAAACAATTAATGCTGATGCAAAAAAAATCGGCGTCAATTACTTTCCGCCGATTGATATGATAGATGATGTTTCTGAGAATGATGTGCAACTACATTATTTGGTTACACCAGACGAAATACTGTCTTTCTTTTCAGGAACATCTATTTTTACAAAATAGAACTTAAATTCATTTTTGAATTTTACTGGTTTTCTTTGCAGTTTATACTCAGATTTTTTTGCAAATTCTCCTATTGGTTTTTTATCAGCGCTTTTATACTCTACAACATATTTTGCATAATCCAAAGTATCTTCACCATCAATTTCTGTAGAAATTTCTATGTTTTTTACTTTAACAAATTTTACTTTAAGACTATCTAGCTCTTTTAGAAGGTTTTTTACATTGCTGGAGTCTTTTTTTAGGAAATAACCTTGTATTTGTTTATAATTAAGAGAATCTATAGCCGTGTTTTTATTTCCAGAAGAATATAATGCAGAAATATCATAAAGCTCCTGTAGTTTCTGCTGAGTAATACTAGCAATTGCTTGTGTACTATCTAGCTTTATACTGCTATTATTAGCTTGTCTTAGTTGATCTAGGTCGCTAATCGGAGTGTTTTCTTTTTTACAAGAAAGGATTCCGAATGCAATTATAAATAATGAAAACACTAGATTTTTATTTATTTTCATCTTGTTGTATTTTAAATTTAATAAGAACAATTTTTCCATTCAATGTTTTGGTTCTAATCATCTTGAAATTTTTCAGAGATGTCGTCGGAGTCGTCACAAAACCAATGTATTTTTCTTTGTCCAAAGATTCAATACCATAGGTTTCATTGTCTATAACTTGATAAATTAATGCTTTATTGCTAATAATTTTGTCTAATTCTTTTCTCTTTTTTTCAATTTCACCATTCTTTTTACTTACATCATTTGTAGAATAATAAAATAAAGCTTGTGCATAAACATCAGGCTCTAGTTCTATAATTTCGTTAGTGTGAGCAGGATCTAGATTTCTAAAAATGGTATCTTGTTTATAAAATGGAGACGTAACTTCTAGTTTCAGGGTTTTACTTTGCGTTCTGTATTTAAATATGCTAGAACTTAAGTCAAACTGAATTGGAGTTTCTTTTTCTTTCAATATTTTAATTTCAAGATTATCTTTAATTGGTGTATTCCTGTCTGCATCTATAAATGTAAAAGTATATTCTGTAGCAAATATCCTTTGCCAAAATATCAAAATTAATACCATCGATAATAGAACAACAGAAATCCCTAACCAAACATATTCCTTAAAACGATAATATAAGTCAAAAATAATATTGTTTTTTTTGCTGTTAGAAATTGTTTTGTTTTCTGTATTTGTTTGTTTATCAGTATTATTTAATTGTAAAATACCATTTTCGGGTTTGTTTTTGTTTGAATTTTCTTCAGTAGTTTCAACAATGTTTTCTGTTTTTTCGGGAGTTTCTTCATTCGCAACAATGATTTCTGCTGGGTTTTCAGTTTCAGAAATAAATTCATTGGCAAAAAGATGTTTTTTCTTAAAATCATACCAAGATTGATAATCAACATAAATTGCCAATAGATTGAGCATGTCAATTCTTGGTAATTTTGTAGTAGGAATGTTCTTGAAGTAGGTATAAAAAGACTTTTCGCTAATGTTTCCCTTAGCTTTTCTTCTCAGGTCTTCCTGAAAATAGATAATATCAATACCCTTCCATTTCGAAATATCATCAAATGAAGGATGATGATTTTTTAAATATTCTGCCTGAACTTCTAATTTTAGCTGCTCAAAATGCAATAAATCTAAATCTGCCAATTTTCAAAAAAATATTTAATTGTTTGATTTTCAGTTATGTTTTTTTGTAAAACTATTTTACAAAGATATTACAATTAATTTTCTCTCACAAATTTTCTTACTGCCATACCTTTGTCCCATTAAAAGTGAACAAAAAACTTTATTTAATAACAATTTAAAATTTTATTTATTATGAAAAAATCATTATTTGTAGCTGCTATCGCTGCTTTAGCTGTTGTTGCTTGTAAAAAATCTGAAACTGTTGAAACTCCTGCTGCTGACTCTGCTGCTGCTGTAGTTGATTCTGCTGCTACTACTGTTGACTCTGCTGCTGCTAAAGTTGACTCTGCTGCTGCTAAAGTTGATTCTGCTGCTACTAAAGTAGAAGATGCTGCTAAAGAAGTTAAAAAATAATTAAGATTATTTTACTTAAAAAAAATCAAGTCATTTGCTCAGCAAATGGCTTTTTTTGTTTTATAAGCTAGCAAAAATACACTTTATATTTTTATGGCTATTTTCTAATTGTTGTAAAATCATCCTTTTTTTTGTAAGTTTATTTTACAACGATATTTACAATTATTTTTCTATATATATTTTTTTAATGGTACTACATTTGTCTTGTTAATATAGAACAACAAAAAATTTTAAAACAACCAATTTAAATTAATTTATTATGAAAAAATCATTATTTGTAGCAGCAGTAGCTGCTCTAGCATTAGTAGCTTGTAAAAAATCTGAAACTAAAGAAGCTGTAGGAGCAGTAGATTCTGCTGTAAGTGCAAATGTAGATTCTGCCAATGTAGCTCTAGATTCTGCAAAAGTAAAATTGGATTCTGCAGCAGCTAAAGTAGAAACTAAAGCAGGTGAAGTAAAAGAAGCGACCAAAGATGCTGTAAAAGATGCAGCTGGTGCTGTAAAAGAAGGCGCTTCTAAAGTAGAAGAAGCTACTAAAAAATAATTGAAAATTATTTGACCAAAAAAACGAAAGCCTTTCGCAACGCGAAGGGCTTTTTTATTTTTCCAATTTTTGTCTTAGGATTTCGTAGCAAGCAATAGCAACTGCATTGCTCAAATTCAGAGAATCTATGGTTCCTGCCATTGGGATGAGAATGTTTTCTCCTTTATTGAGCCAGAAATCACTTAAACCAGAATGTTCTGTGCCAAAAAATAGTGCAGAATTTTTTTTAAAATCTTTTTTATGAATATTTTCGGCGTTTTCATCCATAAAAGTGGTGTAGATTTTGAAATTATTTTTTTGTAAAAATGTTAATGTTTCTTCATTGGTTGCGGAGAAAATATTCATCCCAAAAAAGCATCCTACACTACTTCTCAAAACATTTGGATTGTAAAAATCAACCTTAGAATCAGTGACAATTAAAGCATCAATGCCAAAAGCTTCGCAACTTCTGAGAATAGCACCTAGGTTACCAGGTTTTTCTACAGATTCTACTACAATGATAGAGGCATTTTCTTTTGGTTGATATTCTTTTAAATTAAATTCTTTTGCTTTGTAAATTCCGATAATTCCTTCGGAAGTGCCTCTGTAAGCTGATTTTTCATATACTTGAGGAGAAACATAATGAATTTTTCCTTCTGGAAGATTGATGCCAAAAATATTTTCGCAAATAAAATATTCTACATTTTCAAACCCGAATTGAATAGCACGTTCATTTTCTTGTTTTCCTTCCACTACAAAAACACCTGATTTTTTACGAAAGCGGTTGTCTGTAATTAATCGGTTTAGATTTTTTATTTTTTCGTTTTGTAAACTTTCGATAATCATATTTTTAACGCAAAGAGTGCAAAGTATTTTTTAAATTAATATTGTTTAGGAGTTTGCAAAGATGAGAATCATAAGACTTTCATTATTCTATTCCTCTTCTATATTTTCTAAACTAGAATTAGCTCTATTAATAATCGCTTCTGGTAAAGATTTTTTGGCTTTTGCTCCCATTATTTTTAATTTTTGAACACTGGTAATAAGGTTTCCTTTTCCGTCAACTAACTTATTCATAGCGCCTTCGTATTCGGTTTTGGCTTCGTCCATTTTTTTACCAATTTTAACCAAATCTGTTACAAAACCATCAAATTTGTCATATAAAGCTCCTGCTTGTCTTGCAATTTCCACTGCATTTTCTTGTTGTTTTTGGTTGGTCCACATAGAATCAATGGTACGAAGTGTAGCCAATAAAGTAGATGGTGTAACAATCACAATATTTTTTTCAAAAGCTTTATTGTAAAGTTGAGCATCTTCGTTCAAAGCAATAGCAAAAGCGGGTTCTATTGGGATGAAAAGCAGCACAAAATCTGGACTTTCCATTTGGTAAAGATGCTGATAGTTTTTGTTGCCCAGTTGTTCTACGTGTCTTTTTAGAGAGTTTACGTGTTCTTTTAGAAATGCAGATTTCAGTTCTTCGTTGTCTTCATTGATGTATTTTTCATAAGCGGTAAGAGAAACTTTAGAATCCACAATCATTTTTTTGCCATCCGGAAGATTAATCACAACATCTGGCTGAACTCTATTTCCTTCTTCGGTTACAAAACTTTTTTGGATTTCGTATTCTCTGCCTTTTTCTAAACCAGATTTTTCTAAAACACGCTCTAAGATTAATTCTCCCCAATTTCCTTGAATTTTACTATCACCTTTTAACGCTTTTGTAAGATTAAGGGTTTCTTTGCTCATTTGTAAATTCAAATCCTTAAGGCCAATGATTTGTTGGCGAAGAGCGGCGTGATAATCTATACTTTCTTTGTGCGTATTTTCTACTTTTTTTTCAAAATCTGTAATTTTTTCTTGAAGCGGATTCAAGATGTTTTTTAGATTTTGTTGGTTTTGTTCGGTGAATTTCAGGGTTTTTTCTTCCAAAATTTTATTGGCTAAATTCTGAAATTCGGTTTTGGCAACTTCTTGCATTTTGGAGATTTCTTCTTTTTGAGAGTCGAGAAGTTTCTGTAGGTTTTCGTTTTGTGCAGCCAATTGAGATTTAAGACCGATTAATTGGTTTTTATCGTTTTGAAGTTCCTTAATTTCAATATTTTGTTTTACGTTGAGCTCTTGTTGTTCTGCAATTTTTTGGTTTTGAGATTTGTTTTCCGCAGAAATTTCGGCTAAAGTTTTATTAAATTCGGCTTCTTTTTTTGTGAAATTTTGTTGAAGTTCATCGTGAATTTTCCTTGAAACAGAAGATGATTTAACGATGAAGTAAGCGAGAATCGCCCCAAAAATAAATGCGAGAATTATATATAAGATTTCCATACGACAAAAGTAATAAATTATAAAATATTTTTGGATTTAACTTTTTTCATCATCTTTTACAAACCAAGATGCAAGGAACGCAGTGAAAGTACCAAATAAACCAACGCCTACTGTCATAAGAGCAACGGCAATTATTCTACCTTCTGTTGTTACAGGATATTTATCTCCATAACCAACTGTTGTAACAGTGACGTATGCCCACCAAAGTGCATCTTCGGCAGTCTTTATATTACTCTCTGGTGCAATTTCTACCTGAAGTATTGAAATTGAAGAAAAAATTATCATTAATATAGCAATAATAACTACTGTTGTAAATGCTCCTTGACTTTTATTTTTATAGACGTAATTAATCAGATGTTTTGCAGAGCGAAAGGCTCGTAATATTCTTAGAAGTCTAATTAATCTAAATGCTCTGCCTGCTCTTAAATAACCAAATGTAGGAATGCTAGATATTAAATCAATCCACCCCAGTTTCATGAAATTTAGTTTGTTTTCAGCTTTAATAAAATTTATAAAGAAATCTAATAAAAAAACTACGCAAATTGCATCATCAATATAATCTAAGAGTCTTGAGGTTTCATGAGAGAATATGAAAACGGAGCTTATTAATAATTCTGATAATACATAAATTGAAAGAATTATTACTATTATATTTAAAGGTTTTAAAGAATTAACTCGCTCTTGGTTTAGATCATCACTCATCCTAATTTTTTTAATCTTTAATTCTCAAAAATTCTTTAGCTAGTTCTATCATTTTCGGATCGCCAGTATATTTTCCTTTTTCATCAGATAATTTCACGGTTGGTATCCATTCTCCGTTGTCAGATTTTACACCAATTAATTTCATCACGATATTCATTGGTTTTAAGCCAACATCATTGGTCAGATTAGTGCCAATGCCAAATGAAATTCCTATTTTTCCGCTGCAATAATTGGTGATTTCTTCTACTTTTTCCAAATTTAATCCATCTGAAAAAATAATGTATTTGTATAATGGATTGATGCCGTTTTTTTCGTAATGAGCAATGGTTTTATCTGCAAATTCTAGCGGATCTCCGCTGTCGTGACGAACGCCGTCAAACAATTTTGTGAATTTTTTATCAAATTGATTGAAGAAAACATCTGTGGTAAAAGTATCTGAAAGGGCAACTCCCAAATCTCCTCTATAAACATCTACCCAATGATCAAGTGCGATTTTGTTGGCCATTTTGAAACCATATTCTGCAGCGTGAAACATAAACCATTCGTGTGCATGTGTTCCTATTGGTTTTACACCGTATTTCATTGCAAAATGCACATTAGAAGAACCAATAAATTTGGTGTTTTCTTTTTTGGCAAGCGAACCAATTACCAAATCGTGTACTTTATAAGAATGCCTTCTTCTGGTTCCAAATTCTGCATAAGTTACGCCCAATGTATTCAGTTTTTCGGATTTTTCTAAAGTGTTTTTAATGACTGTTTCATTAGAATTTCTTTCTAAATGATTCATTTCGTAATGCAATTCTGAAATCAAAGCCAATAGTGGAACCTCCCAAAGTATGGTTCTGTACCAGAGACCTTCTACGGTAACTTCTACCTCATTTCCGTTTTGAGTGATAATCACTTCGGAAGGATCATAACGGTAGCCTTCTAAAAAATCTAGATAGGGCAAATCGATATATGGGCAAGTTTTTGCCATGAATTTTTTTTCGTCTTTAGTGAGTTTTAGCTCTGCCATTGCATTTACAGAAGCTCTAAGTTCTTCTGCAAAACCTTCTGGGAAATGGTGTTTTCCTCGGTTGATGAATTGGTATTTTACGATTTGTTTTGGGAACAGTTTTACCACGGCGTTTTGCATGGTGATTTTGTAAAAATCGTTGTCTAAAATAGAATTGAGTCTGGTCAAAGTATTGATTTTAAATTTTATTTTTTCTAAATTCTGTGATTTCTTGGATTAAATCCCAAGGCAAATCTTGAGTAAAAGGAAATTGAATAGCTCCCTTCGATGTTTTATACTTTTGAAGTTTTTTTTCAAAAATTTTTACAGCTTCGGCGCCAGGATAAAGCCCGAAGTGATTTTTAAACGCACCGAAATGAATAATATTTTTTCCTTTTTGTACAAATGTAGGAATTCCGTATTTTATTTCGAGGGTAGTTTCGGGTAAAATTTTCTGAATGAAATTTTTTAAGTCTTCCATTTTTATTTGAATTTCTTCCGAGAAATCTAGGCAGTACTCTTCGTAGGTTTCGTGTTTTTTCATAATTAAAGTTTTACTGAAGCTAGAATTTCGATATTTTTTGATACATCACTGCTTTCAAAAGATTTCAATTCTTTCAACAGTTTTGAATTAGAAATTCTTGGGTTTACTATTTGAGTAGAGATTTTAGCAGCAGCATTATCTATTAAATTAATTAACGTATTCTGTAGAAAATTTGGAGTATTAGAAAGAGCAACTGCACTAGCCCATGAAGTGTCTCTAGCTCTAGAAATAGCGAAATCTAGAACCGCATTGTCTTTTCCGTTAGAAATTTTATCAATTAAATGGATGGGATAGCAAACTTTATTTAATGCATTTTGTACATCCTGATTAATAGACGAAATTACATCGTTTATCTTATAGAAATCTGCTTTTAAAGGATTGATTTTTCCTTTTGGTACTACAGATGCTGCGGAAATACCCAAATCTAAATTAATATGGGCATTCATTCCTAAAAATATGTGCTGAATAATAAGTAAGTTATTGTTTTTGCAAGCTTCAAAAGCTTGATACCATGCATTGGAGCATTTTTGATTTTTTTGATAAGTTTCAAATGCATCGATGTATCTTTTGGCAAAAGTTACATCAAGATTGGTCATTCTTTTTGCATCTTGAAATTTTTTTTTCTTGATTCCTTGTAAAACTGCTGCGGTCATCGTTCTATAAGTAGTAGCGAAATAACCTGCGGGATTTTGGTTTTTGATGCTCCAATCTATGATTTGGTCTAGATTTGAAATTACTTCTTCAATGGTTTTCATGATGTTGTTTTTTTATTCTTTAGAGATTTTTTTGTGGTATTTAAGATGCATAGGGATAGCAGCTGAACCGTACCAAGGTAAAATTTCGTATTCAAAAATTCCACTTTTTACTGTTGGGTCATTCTGGAGAAGGGCTTTTGCTTCGTCTTCAGTTTTTACGTCTAAAAGAAAAATACCTCTGTATTGTAAAGTGTTTTTAGTGGCAAATGGACCTGCAAGTTTTAATTTTCCAGCTTTTTGCATAGTTTCCATATTAGAGAAATGTCCTTTGAAAAGCTCACTTCTTTTTTCTTTGTCTGTTATTTCCTTGTCTTTTGGGCCGGTTTTTAGAATAACGAGCATATAAGTTTTCATCCCTCTTTCGTCTGCATTTAAAGAATCTGCAAGTTTTTGATCAAAAATTTTAGAATTGTTTTGAGCAAATGTTAAGACGTTGAAAAATAAGAATGTAATAATTGAGATAAATTTTTTCATTGTTCTGTGTTTTGGTAGTTTCAACAAAATTATGAATTTATACAAAACAAAAAAGCCCAAGTTAAAAAACTTGAGCTTTATAAATATTTGTTTTTTTGTTAAAACTTATACATTGCACCAATTAAGAAGTTTGCAGAGCTTCCAGTAGCGCTTCCATCTTTTTTGAAATAGATGTCTTCGTTTGAACTTTCGAATCTAATTTCTGGTTTTAATTGGAAATTACCTTGTCTAAGTGTGGCAGAAATAGTATTTGCAAAAATAGTATTTCCGTTTGCTGCTCCTAGAGCTAGTGCGTTATCTTTGTTATCTAAGTATTCTGCTCTATAATTAAGTGCAAAACCTTCGCTTACGTCATACTTTAGATATCCTACCAATGAAGACCAAGTTTGTTTACCTACGTTAGGCGTGTCTGAACTAAATGTAGCTGTAGTAGCATTTACGCCAAGCTTAAATTTATCTGTGAATTTGTAGGCGGCGGTTAAATCAAACTGGGATACATTATTGCTCCAAGGATTATAACTGCCATGTTGTCCATTTAAATAAGCACTTAATTGATCGCCTGCGTAGCCAATTTGCCAGATAAAGAATTTGTTTTTGAAACTTTCTCCAGTGTTTGGATCTGCAGTGTGAAAAGCAGATTTAAAATCTGTAGGATTTACAACTCCCGCCATAAAATTAAATTTATTAGCCACATAATTTGCTTTGAAACCAGTATGTAAAAATGGTCCGTAAGAAAACGCATAAGACATACTGTAGATATCATTTTCTGGCGCGTCTAGTAATTCGTAACCTACGTGTGTAGCCCAAGAACCCCCTGTTAAGGTAAGTTTATCAGTAGCGGCATAATCAATATATAGTTGTTTGATTAAAAACTTAGTATTGTCTGCAGTATAACTAAATTGTTCTGCTCTGTTTCCAAATCCTAAGTCTGCTACAGTGGTAAATTTTCCTGAAGAATGCGTCAGTTTTAAAGAGAACATTCCTAGTTCAAAAGAATTATTAGGTGCAGTAAAACTAGTTTTGGTATTGTTGTCACTTCCAGCGAAATCTGCTTTGTAAAAAATATCAGCATTACCGCTTAATTTGAATCCCTTTAGCCAACTTGCTTCTTCCTGAGCAAATATAAGAGATGTACATAGTGTCGTGACTAAATAAGCTAACTTATTTATAGATTTCAGAGTTTTCATAGATGTAAATTTTTAAGGGTGAAACGTGTAACAATTTTTTTGTGATGAGAGATTATAAAGACTCTCCGTGTTGTGTTTTATCTAAACCTTCTTTTTCATATTCTTCATTCACTCTTAATGGAGTAATTAGGTTCGTGATATATAATAATAAGTAAGAGCCAAAGAAAGCGAAAACAGATACGCCAACTAATGCTACTATATGTTTGATGAATAAGCTTGTGCCGCCATAGAATAACCCTGGTTCTACTACTGCTGCATTAATAGTAGGTGTAGCAAAAACTCCGGTTAATATCATTCCTACCATACCTCCTACACCATGGCAAGGGAATACGTCTAATGTGTCATCAATATTGGTTTTTCCTCTCCAATCTACTACAAAACTACTTACTGCTACTGCAATAATCCCAATGAGAATAGAGTGAGGAACAGTAACGAAACCTGCTGCTGGAGTAATAGCAACAAGACCTACCACTGCGCCAATGCTAACGCCCATTGCAGAAAGTTTTCTTCCTTTAATTTTTTCGATGAATCCCCAAGCAATTGCAGCGGCTGCAGATGCTACGGTAGTGTTAACGAAAGCTTGTACAGCTAATGAACTAGAGCTAACAGCAGAACCTGCATTGAAGCCAAACCAACCAAACCAAAGTAAAGCGGTTCCTAAAATTACATAAGAAATTCTACTAGGATCGTGGATAATTTCTGTTCTTTTCTTAAGAAATAACGCACCAGCTAATGCCGCCCAACCTGCACTCATGTGTACTACAGTCCCTCCTGCGAAGTCTAATACACCGTACTTGAATAAAATTCCATCTGGATGCCAAACAGCGTGAGCTAATGGTGAATATATAAATAAAGAGAATAAAATTATAAACAGTAAATATCCCCAAAATCTGATTCTCTCTGCAAAAGCACCAGAAATAAGCGCTGGAGTAATAATGGCAAATTTCATTTGGAAAACAGCAAATAGTATCAAAGGAATAGTTGGAGCAAGTGACCAAGCGCTTTTAGTTCCTACATTGCTGAAAAATAAAAATTTACTTGGGTTTCCGATAATACCACCAATTGAGTCGCCAAAAGCAAGACCAAACCCGATAACTACCCAAACTACACTAATTACGCCCATTGCAATAAAACTTTGTAGAATGGTGCTAATTACATTTTTCTTTCTTACCATACCTCCGTAGAAGAAGCCAAGACCTGGCGTCATGATTAGTACCATAGCAGATGAAACCAACATCCAAGCAATGTCTGCGCTGCTAAATTCTGGGATGCTTTTTTCGTCAACTGGAGTTTCTGGGAAGAGTGTACCCGAAAATAGGCATAATAAACCTAAAACAACTAGCGATGCTAGTAAAATCCATTTTCTCATATCAATTCAACTTTTAAATTCTTATGCAAAATTATAAAATATATTTACATACCCAAATTAAATATGGGTATTTGTTGAAAAAAAGTAATTTTTTTTGAATTTTAGTTGAAAAAACAAGGGGTATTTGTGAAAAATTAACGTAAAATGTGAAAAATGTTAAATTGGAGCAAAAAAAATACTTGCCAAAAGCAAGTATTATATGAGGGTGTTTAGAAAAAACTACATTATTTCTTAATGATTTTAAAATTTTGGTATCCCTGAGATGTTTTTATATTTAAAATATAAGTGGATGATGGCAAATCAGTAAGGTCGAGTTTTTCGTCCTTTCCTGAAAAGGTTTTAATAAGTCTTCCTCCTATATCATATAAATTCAAAGATTCAATTTTATAGTTTTGATTTTTGATATATAAAAAATCCTTAGTAGGATTAGGGTAAATAGCCATGATTTTGTTTTCTGGACTTTCTGTGGATAGAGTTTCGTCTTTTTCTAAAGTTATAGGTTCTCTGTAATCAGAAAAATATATATTATATAAGGTGTCGTTTTTTATAAAAATAGCTTCGCATGTGTAAATGTCAAAGTCAGTTTCTTTCACAGAGCTTATGTTTAAATTTTCTGAATTGATGTAAGTGTTTTTCTCAAGAGTTTTAAACCAAGTAAAAGAATATCCGTCGGAGGCAGATAAAGCTTGGTCTAGACTTGTTGCAGAATTTAGACTCGTTTTTATAACTTTTGGATTGTCATATCGCTGAGGTGAATATACAAAGTCTGTATTATTAGAATGAGTATTTAGATAATTCTCTATTTGTATTTTAGAAAACCTATTGTTAGAAATATTGCAAATTTGGGGAATGTTGTTAGGGATTGTGCCTTCTATTTCATTGCTTTGTAAAGATAGACTCATTAAATTAGGTAGTGCTAAAAGATCTTGAGGAATGTTTCCACGAAATTTGTTATGGTTTAGCCAGAGTTGTTGTAAGTGAATGAGTGTGCTTAAAGTTGAAGTTCCACCGCTGATTTTGTTTCTTCCTAGATTTAAGTGAATTAGATTTTGCAGGCCGCTTATTTGATTTGGGATATTTTCTAGAGAATTGTTTTCCAAAGAAAGCCATTCTAAGTTTGCTAAACCACTAAGTGGAGAAAAATCTGTAATGGTATTGCTATTAAGGTCTAGTGATTTCAAAGAAATAAAATTGATAATTTCACTAGGTACTTTATTTAGATTGTTATTGGCGAGGTTCAGTTCTTGTAATTTATTTAAAGAACTAAAATTTGAAAAATTTACAATAGCATTATTGCTTACATTTAATGATGATAATTTTTGTAATGAGCCTAAACTTGCTGGTATTTCCGTGAGGTTTAGTTTTGAAATGTCTAAGGATTTTAATCCAGAAAATCCAGAGAAATCAGTATTAGAAAGGTTACAATTATTATTACCAACGTAAATTTCTTCTAAATTAGGAAGGTTAGAATAGCTACTCCAAACGTCTCCTGTAAAATCATTATTGCTAAGATTAAGATAGGTTAAGTTGGATAATGAAGATAAGTTTGGGATTTCTCCATCTAACTTATTAGAGCTAAGGTCTAGTTTTTTAAGATTGGTAAGTGAGAAAACAGAGGTTGGGAAATTTCCTTTAAGAAGATTTCCGTTTAGTTTGAGTTCTGTAACCATTCCGCTTGATGTTTTTACACCATACCAATAATAGGGGTCTTTCTCTAAGTCCCAACGTTGACTCCAGTTTGCGCCATCGGTTTGATTGTATATAGAAAGTAGGGCATTTCTTTCAGATGTAGAAATGCTCCATTGTGCGTTTATAAAGATGGAGAAAAATAAAAATAGTAATGCTTTTTTCAAAATTTGTGTTTATATATTTTGCAAATATATTATAAAGTTGAAAAATATTAATAAAAAATAAAAGTACTTGATTCAGAAAAATAAATGCTTAGCTATTATTATATTAGGTCTAATGATTTTATTTGGCAAGATAAGCATTATACATCCATACTTCTTTTTCTTGTTCGGTGATATAGCTGCTCATTTGTGCATTGGTGCCCTCGTCTCCTGCTTTTTCGGTAATATCTAGAAGTTCTCTTTGTAAATCTATTATTATTTTAAAAGAAGCTAAAATCCCATCTACGCATCTGTTTCCGTCAGAGACTTCTCTGCTTTCTTTAATTGATGACAATTTTATATATTCAGAATAATTGTGAAACGGAGAAATGCCTAGGGTTAAGATTCTTTCTGCAATTTCATCTATTTTTAAAACTAGATTAGTGTAAAGTTCTTCAAATTTAGGGTGAAGGGTGAAAAACTGACTTCCCTTAATGTTCCAATGTGCGCCTCTAGTGTTTTGGTAAAAAACAGAATAGTTAGAAAGTAAAATGTTTAATTTTTCGGCTATTTTCTTACAATCGGTTTCTTTAAGGCCAATTATGTGTGAGTTTTTCATATCATATAGAATTTATGAGGCAAATTTAATAAAAATACTTGTATTTAGATATTTCTATAAAATTGTTATTAACTATTATTTTAATCAGATGGCCTAGGTCTTAATATTGAGATTGGGCTTTTAATGGGTTTTGTTAAATTTTAAGAGTGTCTGAGTGTTTTTTGATAACCGTGTGAAAATTAACATATTATTTATGTGGAAGTTATTTTGTCAGTTCAAAAAATATTTATACTTTTGCACCCTAAAATAAAAAATAATATAAAGCAATCAAATGCCTACTATTCAACAATTAGTTAGAAAAGGAAGAGCCACACTTGCTAAGAAGAGCAAATCGGCTGCTTTGGATTCATGTCCACAAAGAAGAGGCGTATGTACAAGAGTATATACAACTACTCCTAAGAAACCTAACTCAGCACTTAGAAAAGTTGCCAGAGTAAGACTTTCAAACGGAAAAGAAGTTAACGCCTATATCCCGGGAGAAGGACATAACCTCCAAGAGCACTCGATAGTATTAGTACGTGGCGGAAGAGTAAAAGATTTACCGGGAGTTAGATATCACATTGTTCGTGGTGCTTTAGACACTGCCGGAGTAAACGGAAGAACGCAAAGACGTTCTAAGTACGGTGCCAAAAGACCAAAACCAGGTCAAGCTGCTGCAGC
>DDFD01000110.1 GCA_002337005.1 Flavobacteriales bacterium UBA1937
AATAAATCTCACAAAATTTAAAATAAATAGTTTTGAATTATTTCACTAAAATAGTATCTATTGTTTTGCTTTTTTGGATGATATCTATATTTCCAAAAACACTAAAAGTAGGCATTGATAAAGAATTTAAAACCATTAATTCTGCAATTGTTGCTGCGCAAAATGGTGATACTATTTTGGTAAATAAAGGACATTACAAAGAAGGAAACATCAATCTTACTAAATCCATCACACTTATCGGAATTGGCAGACCTATTTTAGACGGACAAATGAAATATGAAGTCGTTTCTTTCCGAGCGAATCATATTACTTTGGAAGGTTTTAAAATCATCAATTCTGGAGAAGATGAGGTTACTAATATTGGCGCTGTAAGATTGTACAACAGTCAGTTTTCTGTGATTAAAAATAATATTTTTGAGAATAATTATTTTGGAATTACCGTTCAAAGAGGCTATCAATGTTTGATTCAAAATAATAAAATTACTACCAATAGAGGAAAATCTCAGGAATTAATTGGAGATGGAATTCACATTTGGAGCAGTGCCGAGATTTGGGTGAAAAATAATTATATCCAAGGACATAAAGACGGAATTTATTTAGAAAAAGCCAATAATTCTTTTGTTTACAGAAATTATTCTGAGAAAAATCTGCGTTATGGTTTGCATTTTATGTTTTCTCACAATAACGTTTATACTGCTAATGTTTTTAAAAATAATGATGCAGGAATTGCAGTGATGTATAGCAGAAATGTAGGAATGTTTAAAAATAAATTTCTAGACAATTGGGGAGATGGAGTTTACGGATTGTTACTTAAAGATCTTACTTTCAGCAAAATAAAAAATAATATTTTCAGAAATAATACGGCGGGTATTTTTATGGATGGCGCTTCAAAAGTAGATTTATATCACAATCAATTTGTAAACAATGGTTGGGGATTAAAAATTAATGCCAATTGTATGGAAAACCGATTAATGAACAATAATTTTGAGAATAACACTTTTGATGTAAGCACCAGCGGAAGCTTGGTTCTGAATAGTTTTAGAAATAATTATTGGGATCAATATGAAGGTTATGATTTAGATAAAGACAAAATTGGAGACGTTCCTTTTCATCCTTTGAGTTTGTATTCAGTTTTGGCTGAGAAAAATTCTATGATAATGTTGCTTTACAGAACTTTTTTTGTAGAAATCCTAGATCGTTCAGAAAAATTAGTTCCTAGCCTTACTCCAGAAAATTTTGTAGATGAACAGCCAATGATGAAACCGAATAAAATATAAAATGGTGATGTCGTGAAGTTGTAAAATTGTGAAATCGTTAATCCTAAAAACAACGCGTCTCAACAACTCAACAATTTTACGACTTTACAGCTCAACAACTCTACCAATTGTTATGATTGAAATTAAAAACCTTACCAAGAAATTCAATAAGTTCACCGCTTTGCAAAACATTAATTTGGAGTGCAAAAAAGGACATTCTATTGCTTTTATTGGACCTAATGGTTGCGGAAAAACCACTTTAATTAAATGTATTTTAGGACTGAATGTTGTAGAATCTGGTGATATTTTAGTCGGTGGAAATAGCGTGAAAAAAGATTTTCTCTACCGCGAAAAAATAGGTTATATGCCTCAAATTGGGAAATATCCTGAAAATATGACGATTGGGCAAACCATAAAAATGATTCAAGACAACCGAAAAAATGTAGAAAATCTTGATACAGAATTGCTAGAAGCTTTTGAATTACCAAAATTGTATGACAAAAAAATGAGTACACTTTCTGGTGGAACTACCCAAAAAGTAAGCGCTGTTTTGGCATTTATGTTTCATCCAGAAATCATCATTTTAGATGAACCAACTGCAGGTCTAGATCCTCTCGCTTCGGAAATTCTAAAAAATAAAATCATCAAAGAAAGAAATAATGGCAAATTAATTATCATTACCTCTCACTTATTAAGCGAGTTAGATGATATGGTAAACGAAATTGTATTCATTAATGATGGTAAAATATTGGTACATCAATCAGTGGAAGATTTAAAAACTGAAACCCAACAAACCAAAATCTCTGATGCCATTACAAACATCTTAAAAAATATGAGAAATGCATAAAATAGCGAAATTTATATTTTTTGACATCCTCAAAAACAAAATCGTAATGGTTTACACCTTGTTTTTGTTTGTCATTTCTTGGGCAATTTTAGGGTTAGAAAGTAATCCTTCAAAAGCAACCCTTAATTTGCTGAATATTGTATTATTGGTAGTCCCGTTATTGAGCATTGTTTTTTCTACGATTTATGTTTACAACAGCAGCCAGTTTATAGAATTATTATCTAGTCAGCCAATTCCTAGAAATAGAATTTGGAGTGGTATTTTTCTGGGGCTTTCGTTTTCGCAAATTTTAGCATTTTTAGTTGGTTGCGGTTTACCTATTTTGCTTTATTCTTCTATAGAAACAGGATTTTCTTTAATTATAGCAGGAGTTTTGTTGACATTGGTCTTCGTGTCTTTTGCAATGTTGGCATCTATTTCTAGCAAAGACAGAGCAAAAGGAATAGGAATTGCCATTTTTGTATGGATTTTTTTCAACATTATTTATGACGGGATTTTATTGATTCTCATGTTCCAATTCGAAGATTATCCCATCGAAAAAATAATGGCGGTACTTTCTGCACTTAATCCAGTTGGTTTGTCTAGAATTTTTGTACAACTTCAATTAGATGTTTCGGCAATGTTAGGTTATTCTGGAGCTATTTTCAAAGAGATTTTCGGTACAGGAAAAGGTTTGGGCATTTCGATAATTATATTGCTTCTGTGGAGCGCTGTTCCTTTTTTGATAAGTTTAATTAAATTCAATAAAAAAGATTTATAAAACGGTGATAAAAACCACATTATCAATAGTTTATTTTGTGATTCAAATCATATAATCTACACTGCACTTACATTTAACTTTATTTAAAAGTTTTAAAAAAATAAGAAATATGAAAAAGTCTTTATTAATGGTTGTTATAGCTTCTTTAGCTATCATTTCTTGTACGAAATCTGAAAACAATGCAGATATTTCTTCTGCCACTGCTACAGAATCTGCTTCTGGCGGACAAGAAGCTGTAGTAGATGAGGATTCTGCACCTACGATTGTGAAATTAGCATCAGGAAACAAGGATTTATCTACTCTGGTTACCGCAGTTCAGGCTGCCGAACTCACTACTTCTCTTAGTAATGCAGGACCTTTCACCGTTTTTGCACCTACTAATGCAGCATTCGAAAAATTACCAGCAGGAACTGTAGATGATTTACTAAAACCTGAAAACAAAGGAAAACTAACCGACATTTTAGGGCATCACACGTATGTTGGTGTTATAAAAACCGAACAAATGGCTGATGGACAAAATCTAGGAATGGTAGATGGAAAAAATATTACCATAAAAATGGTAAACGGAAAACCTACTGTAAACGGAACGGTGAATATTATTGCTTCTGTTCCTGCTTCTAATGGTATGGTTTACGTTGTAGATGGTGTAATTTTACCTTAATTTTTATTAGGGTTTATCATTATTTGTGTTTTTAGGAGTATTTCCCATATTTTTGGGAAATACTTTTTTTGCTATTCATTAAAATCATCAAAAGAGAGAGCATAATTAAAAAGGAAATCCCAAGAAGAATATATTGTGAGTAAGGCAATGAGATATATTTTATCGAAAGAATTCCGTTAATCCCTAAAACGAATTCATTCAGAAATATCCCTAAAAGAAAGAGTTTAATTCCTAGAGCAAACGTTCTGTTTAATCTAAAAACTTTTGAAATTAAAAGTTTTAAAACCAAAAAACCCGTAATGCACATCAGCAAAACCAAATGTAAATAAGCAATTACAATATTTCTAAATCCAAATGCGAATTGACTTACCGCAGGAATAGTAGAAGCTAATTGTAATAGAACTTTCGCAAAAAAAGCGACTCCTACAAAAAATAAGATGAACCTTTCTAATGGTGTCAATTTTTCTAGAATGAGCATCCAGTTTTTTTTCACCCAAAAAAATATTCTAACACTTGCCAACACTTGAAGCAAACTTGCCAAAACAATAATTAAATAGAGCCAAATTGGTAATTCAAGCCACAAAACAGAAAGTCCAAAACCAATAAAACAAGAAAAAAACAGTAACCAAAAGGTTAGGTAAATTTCAGAAGAATTTAGTTTGGCGCCAATGTTTTCTAACGTATTAATTAGTAAACCGATGCAAGAAAAAATGAAAAATCCGTTGTACTGAAAATGAAGATAAAAATAGGTTGATGCAAGATATAGATCTTGTGAAATGTGATGGGTAATTTTCATAAAACTTAAATTAAAAACACCCAACGAAGAAAAAAAAGCAAAAAATAAACCTCCCAAAAACCAGATTCTAGAAAGTGATGTTAGTTTTTTATAATTTTTGTAAAAAATAAAAAGAAAATAAAAACTGCAAAACAGAGCAACAGAAGAAAAAACAATAGACAACCAATAATAACCGCCATATAAAAAAGAAAATAGCATTCCGTAAGAAGCAAATAGATTGATAAAAATGGTGTTATAAAAACCAGTAAGTTTTTTCTTAGAAATAGTTTGCTTTAGAATTTTATAAATAAAAAGATAAATAGCATTGGTAATCCAGCCGTAAAAAGCAAAATGAGAATGTGCTTCTTGTAAGTGTTTTTGTTCTAAAAAAGGAAAATAAAATGCAATCTTATAACGCATTATAGCACCAAGAAACGAAACAAGAAATAAATTGAAAACTGTAATTTTGAACAGTTGATAAACTTTGATATTCATACATCAAAGTTAGGAAGTACTATTTACAGATTTTATGATTCTAGTCACTAGTAAAAAACTTTTCCGTTTTTAATTTCTAGTTTGCCTTCTTTTTCCATTTTTTTTATGGTTCTGATGATGGTTTCTATTCTAAGTCCCGTCATATTAGACAATTCTTTTCGGGTGAGTTCTATTACCATTTTTTGTTCTGCTCCTTCTTTATAATCATTAAATTGTTTGATGATTCTATCTTCGGGATTTAGAAAAACGATATTTTTGAGAGAATTACTTTTAATAATAGATTTTTCTGCAATGGATTTGGTAAATTCTAGACACCAATCAGGATTATTTTTAAGGTATTGTAAAAAATTTTCTCTTTTAATTTTTAAAATTTCTGCAAATTCAGAGATTACTTCTACATTTCCCGGAAAAGGCTTTTCTAACAAAACAGCAGGTTCACCAAAAAAATTTTTCTCTTTTACTTTGTGCTGTAAAAATTCTTTTCCTTCTGGAGTAAAATTATATACAGATAATTCTCCCTCAATTAAATAATAGAAATACAAAGATTTATTTCCTTCATTTGCAATAAGGCTACCTTTACTATATTTTTTGATGTCGGCTTGCGTATCGAGAATAAATTGTGGGTTAATTTCGAAAATCATTATCGTTGGATTTAAACAAATTAGACTACCGTAAGTGAAAAAACTTTCTAACAAAGTTAATACTTTAAAATTATTAATTTTAATTCGTAGTGAATAATTAAAATTATGTAATACAAGCTGTTAATATTATATACATTGAATGTTGATTATATACATTGAATGTTGATTATAAATCTTGGTGATTTTAAAAATATGCAAACGATTGCATATTTAAGTTCTAAATATAGTTTTATAAAATAAAAATAAATTTGAATTTATCCAATATATTTTACATATAAAAGTTATTTATTTCCGAATAAACAGAAATTATCATAAATATTATTTTAATTTTTTTGTTGATATAAAAATTTTTGTTTTAATTTTGTGCAATCGATTGCAGTATTAATTTT
This sequence comes from Flavobacteriales bacterium UBA1937, assembly GCA_002337005.1. Taxonomy (GTDB): domain Bacteria; phylum Bacteroidota; class Bacteroidia; order Flavobacteriales; family Weeksellaceae; genus Cloacibacterium. Next base: position 5,825 of record DDFD01000110.1, read on the forward strand.
GTTATAAAATTTAAAATATTTTTAAATCAATTTTCAGAATTAATTTATAAAAAGCCTTAATAATGAAGATTAGAAAATGAGTACAAATTTTATCCACGAGAATTTTCTTTTAGAAAACAAATATGCTGAAGAATTATATCATAATTATTCTAAAAATCAGCCAATTATTGATTATCATAATCACCTTTCGCCAAAATTAATTGCCGAAGACAATGTCTTTAAAAATATTACAGATGTTTGGATCAATGGTGACCATTACAAATGGAGAGCAATGAGAACTCTAGGTGTAAACGAAAAATTTATCACAGGAAATGCATCAGACAAAGAAAAATTTCTACAATGGGGCAAAACAGTGCCATATACTTTAAGAAATCCACTTTATCATTGGACTCATCTAGAATTAGCCAGATATTTTAATATTTATGATTTATTGAATGAAAAATCTGCCGAAGCTATTTATGAAGAAACTTCTGCAAAAATAAATTCCAAAGAATATTCTTGTCAAAATCTATTAAGAAAAGTAAATGCAAAAGTGGTTTGTACCACCGAAGACCCTACAGATTCACTAGAATACCATCAGCAAATTGCTAAAAATAATTTAGATATAAAAGTAAGTACTTCTTTCCGCCCAGATAAGGCAATTTTAATAGGAAATGAAGGGTATAATGAGTACATTGATTTACTTTCTAAGGTATCTAATATTGAAATTAATACTTTTGATGATTTGTGTAATGCATTGCACAAAAGAATTGAATTCTTTAACGAAAACGGATGCAAAGTGTCTGACCACGGCTTAGAACAAATCTATTTTGAAGAATTTACAGAATCAGAAATTCAAAATATTTTCAAAAAGAAAAGAGTCAATCAGGAACTTTCTCAGGATGAAATTTTGAAATTCCAAAGTGCAGTTTTAATCTTTCTTTCCGAAACGTATCACCAATTTGGTTGGGTTCAGCAATTTCATTTAGGAGCTCTTAGGAATAATAATGCCAGAATGCATCGCATTTTAGGACCAGATACTGGTTGGGATTCTATTGGAGATTTTCCTCAAGCCAGAAAAATATCACAGTTTTTAAACGCATTAGATTCTAAAGATAAATTAACCAAAACTATTTTATACAACCTTAATCCGGCAGATAATGAAGTAATTGCTACTATGATAGGTAATTATAATGATGGCAGTGTAAAAGGCAAGGTGCAGTTCGGCTCAGGATGGTGGTTTCTAGACCAAAAAGACGGAATGATTAAGCAAATGAATGCGCTATCTAATATGGGGCTTATCTCTTGTTTTATAGGGATGCTTACCGATTCTAGAAGCTTCTTGTCCTTCCCAAGACACGAATATTTTCGCAGGGTTTTATGTAATCTTTTAGGAACAGAAATAGAAAAAGGCGAGCTTCCAAATGATATGGAATTGGTAGGGAAAATGGTAGCAGACATTAGCTACAATAATACGAATGAATACTTTAATTTTAAATAAAAACATTTTTAAGAATATAAAAATTAAGATTTAACAATGGCAAAAAGAGTAGTAACATTTGGTGAAATTATGTTAAGATTAGCACCACAAGGTTTTTTAAGATTTTCTCAGGCAGACAATTTTGATGTAGTCTATGGAGGAGGAGAGTCTAACGTAGCAGTATCATTGGCTAATTTTGGGATTCCAGTAGATTTTGTAACTCGTTTACCTAAAAATGATATCGGAGAATGTGCAATGATGGAAATGAGAAAAAGAGGAGTAGGTGTAGAAAATATAGTTTGGGGAGGAGATCGTTTAGGGATTTATTTCTTAGAAACAGGTGCTGTAAGCAGAGGAAGTAAGGTAGTGTATGATAGAGCTCACTCTGCAATGTCCGAAATAAAACCAGGAATGGTAGATTGGGAAAAAGTTTTTGAAGGAGTAGAATGGTTCCACTGGACAGGGATTACACCAGCTATTTCTCAGAGTTCAGCAGATGCTTGTTTAGAAGCTGTAAAAGTAGCTAGTAGATTAGGAGTTACCATTTCTACAGATTTGAATTACCGTGCAAAACTTTGGAAATATGGAGGTGATAGAGAAGCTATTATGACGGAACTCACCTCGTATTGTGACGTGATTTTAGGAAACGAAGAAGATGCAGAAATGCACTTCGGTATTAAACCAGATGGTGCAGCAGTACAAACTCACGGTCACGATGTAAAAGCAGAAGCATTTTTATCAGTTTGTCAACAAATGATGAAAAAATTTCCAAGAGCCAAAAAAGTAATTACTACACTTAGAGGTTCTATCTCTGCATCTCATAATACTTGGGCAGGCGTTTTATATGATGGCAAAGAAATGCTACAAACTCGTCAGTATCAAATTACAGATATTGTAGATAGAGTAGGTGGTGGAGATTCATTTATGGGAGGTTTAATCTACGGACTTTTAACGTATTCTAATGATGACCAAAGAGCTTTAGATTTTGCTGTAGCAGCATCTTGTCTTAAACATACCATAAAAGGTGATGCAAACCTTGTAACAGTAGATGAAGTAACTAAATTAATGGGCGGAGACGCTTCTGGTAGAGTAGTTAGATAATTAGAAATTATGATTATAGATTCCCTAAAAAACGCTTCTCTATATACCAATTTGCATCCGTTGTTTGCAAAGGCTTTTGATTATCTTAAAAATGAAAATCTTAATGCCCTTGAAGACGGAACTACAGATTTGGGAGGTGGTTTAAAAGTTATTGTAAGCAGTAAAAAAGGTAAAACTCCAGAAGAAAGTCTATCAAAATTTGAATGCCACGACCAAAATATAGACATTCAATTTTGTGTAAAAGGGGTAGAAAACATAGCATGGAAACCAAGAGAAAAATGTACCCTTCCGAATGGAGATTATAATTCTGAGAAAGATGTTCGTTTTTACAAAGATTCACCAGATATGTACTTTCAATTAACGGATAATCAGTTTGTAATTTTTTATCCTAATGATGTACACGCACCTATGATTGGTAATGACATCATCAAAAAAATAGTTTTTAAAGTAAAAATATAATATAAAATGAACAATTCACAAAAAGTTACTGAAGCTATTGTAAATCAAGGGATTCTTCCATTGTATTTCAATGCAGACGAAACAATTACGATAGAAATCCTTAGAAGTATTTATAAAGCAGGAATCCGAGCTATAGAATACACCAATCGTGGTGAAGCTGCTCTTAAGAATTTCACCAAAATGGTAGAAATCAGAAATGCAGAAATGCCAGATTTGCTTTTAGGGGTAGGAACCATCAAAACTCTAGGACAAGCTAAAGATTTTGAAAATGCAGGAGCAGATTTCTACATCAGTCCAGGATTTGTACCAGAAGTAGCTTCTTATTTAGTGGCTAAAGATTTGTTTTATAGCCCAGGTTGTATGACGCCAACTGAAATTATAACTGCAGAAAATGCAGGGATCAAATTCATTAAGCTATTCCCAGGGAATATGTTAGAGCCAGAATTTTTAAGCGGGATAAAAGATATTTTCCCTCATCTAAAATTTATGCCAACAGGTGGAGTAGATACTACCAAAGAAAGCATCGAAAGTTGGTATAAAGCAGGTGTTTCTGCGGTAGGAATGGGGAGTAAACTTATTAGTAAAAAACTAATGGCAGACCAAGATTATGCTACTATAGAAGAAGAAACCAAAAAAGTTTTGGAAGTTATAAAATCCATTAAAAATTCATAAAACTAAAATTATGGAACAAGCATCAACCCAAAAATCTACTCATTTTAGATGGACTATTGTTGGCTTGCTATTTTTCGCTACTACAGTGAATTATCTAGACAGGCAAGTGCTATCTCTCACTTGGAAAGATTTTATAGAACCCGAATTTCATTGGACAAACAATGATTATGGTAATATAACTGCACTTTTCTCTATCTTTTACGCTGTAAGTATGCTTTTTGCAGGCAAATTTGTAGATTGGATGGATACCAAAAAAGGCTTTCTTTGGGCTATAGGAATTTGGTCTATTGGTGCTGTGTTACATGCTTTTTGTGGAATTGCTACTTCTGGAATCATTACAGGTAATTGGTTGGTAGGCTTCGCTGAAGCTAAAGATTTAATTGCCAAAGTAGATAATATCTCATTGATTGTAAATACCAGCGTGGCACTTTTTATTTTTGCTAGACTTATCTTAGCTATTGGCGAAGCAGGTAATTTTCCGGCAGCTATTAAAACAACTGCAGAATACTTTCCTAAAAAAGATAGAGCTCTTGCGACTAGTATTTTTAATTCTGGTGCTACTGTAGGAGCTTTAGCTGCTCCTCTCACTATTCCTTTTATTGCAAAAGCTCTAGGTTGGGAAATGGCTTTTATCATTATAGGTGCTTTAGGTTTTTTATGGATGGGATTATGGATTTTTTATTACAAAAAACCACATGTACACCCAAAAGTAAACCATGCAGAACTTGCCTATATACAACAGGATCGAGATGATGCAAAAGATTCTAACGAAGAAGATACTACAAAATTTACTCTAAAACAATGCTTTACCTATAGACAGACTTTGGCATTTGCTTTTGGCAAATTTATGACAGATGGAGTATGGTGGTTTTATCTATTTTGGACGCCAGCTTATTTAAGTTCAGTTTATAAAATGGACAGTACGCAAAGTGCGTTTCCTCTGTTTGTTTTATATATGATTACGCTCTTGTCTATTATTGGAGGTTGGTTACCAAAATATTTTGTAGATAAATTAAAACTAAATCCTTATAGTGGTAGAATGAAGGCAATGCTCATTTTTGCATTTTTCCCTTTATTGGCACTTTTTGCGCAACCAGGCGGAGAAATTACCTATTGGATTCCGATAATTATCATTGGGATTGCTGGAGCTGCTCACCAAGCTTGGTCTGCCAATATTTTTTCTACGGTAGGAGATATGTTTCCTAAAAAAGCAATTGCTACTGTAACAGGAATTGGTGGTATGGCAGGTGGAATTGGTTCTTTTATTATCAATAAAGGTTCTGGAGTGCTTTTTGATTATACTCATAAAACTTGGACTACAGTAGATGGAATCCCTCTATTACAGAAATTTCCAAAATTTGCTACGGAGAGAATTCCTGATCATTTCTTTGAAGATTTGCAAAAATCAGGTGCGGTAATATCCGATGGTATTAACAAAGGATATATGATTATATTTTCTATCTGTGCTGTAACATACCTTATTGCTTGGTTTGTTATGAAATCTCTAGTACCTAAATATCAAGTTATTAAATAAAAAATATTAAGTGTTTTGTGTTAAAAAAAGCAGTCAGAAATTTATTTCTAGCCGCTTTTAAGTTTTTAATGTTTCAATCAAAAATAAATAATTTCTAGATTAATCCAAAACTTATTTTATGTTCTATTTTGCTAAGTTTTTTATATTTTTTGTCACGTACTTAATATTCGAGAAATTCCAAAAATTATATGTTTTCTAGAATTTTATGTCTGTAAAGAGTAGGCGTAAATTTTGTTTGCCTTTTAAACATTCTGTTGAAATGTGTAATAGATTCAAAACCACATTCTATGCCTATTTGGCTGATGCTTTTTTCGCCTAAAGTAAGGAGTTTACAAGCGTAGCCTATTCTCATATCCATTACATATTCTGTGAAGGTTTTACCAGTTTGTTCTTTAAAATATCTACAAAATGAACTGGCATTCATCGCGGCTAAAGATGCTATTTCTACCAATGATATATTTCTGGTGTAATTGATATTGATATAAGAAATAATTTTTTCTATTCGATTGTCACCTAATTTTGGAAATAATTTATAAAAATGAGGGGTAGCCAAAATAGATTTGTTTTTACACGTTGCAAGTTCTTGTAGAATTGTAAGGAGATTGGTTACTTGTTGTAAGCCTTCCATTTCTGGAAGTTTCTGTAGCGTTTCTATAATTTTTTCTGAATTTTCTTTGGTGTAAAGTACGCCTCTTCCAGATATTTCTAGAAGGTTTTTAATCTGTAAAAATTGAGGATAATTGTTGATAGAATAGCTCATAAAATCTTTCTCAAACTGTATAATTGTACCTTTTACCCTTAGTTTTGAGTCCTTTTTTTTGAAAGAATCATCACTATTCATATAATGAGGAAGATTACTACCAAAGAGAATTAAATCGCCATCAGAAAACTGATGTATCGTATCACCAACAAAGCATTGCCCGAAACCTTCTTTTACAAACATAAGTTCGTATTGGCTATGAAAATGCCAAGGATAAGTGAAATGTTGATAATTGTAATGTCTTGCTTTTATAGGAATACTGCTCGAAATAGGCAGTTTCTCATTCATTATTATTCTCATATACAGTTACTTATGGTATGTAGTGTGTTTTAGTTGCAAATATACGCTTATTATTAGCAAAAATAAGTAAAGTTATGTGTTTCTGATGTTAGTAAATTTACAAAGTTTTTAAGGGCTAAAATATTTTGAACTTAAAAAATGAAGAGTAAACAAGGAATTTTTACAACACTTGTTTTTAATTAAATTTTAAAATTTTAAAGAATTACGATTATGGAAAAAACCTGGAGATGGTTTGGCAAGAAAGACAAAATTTCACTTAAAATGCTCCGTCAGATAGGTGTTGAAGGTATTGTAACTGCACTTCACGATGTTTCTAATGGAGAAATTTGGACTTTGGAAGCCATTAATGATCTTAAAAATTATATTGAAAGTCATGGTCTTCGTTGGTCTGTAGTAGAAAGTCTTCCGGTGAGCGAATCTATAAAATATGCTGGTGAAGACAGAGATGATTTAATAGATAAGTATATAGTAAGTCTAGATAATCTAGGTAAAGCAGGTGTAACTACTGTGTGTTACAATTTTATGCCAGTTTTAGATTGGGCTCGTACAGATTTATTCCACGAATGGGAAGACGGTTCTTCATCTCTTTATTTTGATAAGGTCAAATTTGCTTATTTCGAAATATACATTTTGGAAAGAGAAGGTGCGGAAAAAGATTATTCTCCAGAAATTCTTAGCAAAGTAGAAGAACTGAAAAAAACCGTTACAGAAGATGATAAAAAAGAGCTTATAGATTCTGTAATTGTAAAAACGCAGGGTTTTGTAAATGGTAATATAAAAGAAGGAGACTTAGATCCTGTAGGAATTTTCAAAAAATTATTGGCATTGTATGATGGTATTGATAAAGATGCACTTCGCCAGAATATGAAATATTTCTTAGAAAGAATAATGCCTGTCTGCGAAGAGTGGAATATCCAAATGTGTGTGCATCCAGACGATCCGCCATTTCAATTATTAGGTTTGCCTCGTATTGTTACTTGTGAAGAAGATATTGATTGGTTTTTAAATGCAGTAGATAATCCTCACAATGGTTTGACATTTTGTGCAGGTTCATTAAGTGCGGGATTGCAAAACGATGTACCAAAATTGGCGAAAAAATATGCTTCGAGAACAAAATTTGTACACCTTAGAAGTACCAATGTTTTTGAAAACGGAAATTTCATAGAAGCTCATCATTTAGGGGGAAGAGGTCATTTGATAGATGTAATTAGAGTTTTTGAAAAAGAAAATCCTAATTTGCCTATGCGTGTTGACCACGGTAGATTGCTAACAGATGATATTGATAAAGGGTACAATCCGGGATATTCTTTCCTTGGTCGTATGTTGGCACTAGGTCAGTTAGACGGAGTGATGGCAACAGTGCAATCTGAATTACAAAAAAATTAGATTTAAGATTAATTACCCGTCAGAATTTTGAGAGTAATTAATTCATTAAAACTTAAAAAAATAAATTTAAAATGAACGAAATATTTAGCATCAAAGACAAAGTAGCAATTATATCAGGCGCAGGAGGTGTTTTGGGAGGTAGTATTGCCAAAAGTTTTATACAAGCAGGTGCAAAAGTAGTAGCAATAGACATAAGACAAGAAAATCTAGATTCTAGAATTAAAGAACTTACAGATTTAGGTGGCGAAGCAATAGGCGTTATCGGAAACGTTCTAGATATAGAAAGTTTAGAAAAAGTAGCAGAAACGGTAGTAGAAAAGTGGGGTAGGATAGATATTTTGCTCAACATTGCAGGAGGAAATATACCAGCAGCCACTTTGTCTGCAGACCAATGTTTCTTTGATATGGATTTAGATGGCTGGAACAAGGCTACCAATCTTAATATGAACGGAACGGTGTATCCTAGCTATGTTTTCGGAAAAGTAATGGCAAAGCAAGGTAGCGGAAGTATTATTAATATTTCTTCTATGGCTGCCTATTCTGCTATTACCAGAGTTGCAGGATATTCTGCTGCTAAAGCTGCAATTACCAATTTTACACAATGGCTAGCTTCTGATTTAGCAATTAAATTTGGAGACGGAATTCGTGTAAATGCCATTGCACCAGGATTTTTTATTGGTGATCAAAATAGAAATATTCTCATCAATCCAGATGGTTCTCTTACTGAGAGAAGTGTAAAGGTGATTGCAAAAACACCAATGAGACGTTTTGGCGAAATTGAAGAACTGAATGGAGCGGTACAGTTCCTATGTTCTGATGCTGCCAGTTTTATTACGGGAGCATTATTGCCAATTGATGGCGGTTTCAGCGCATTCAGTGGAGTGTAAACTCAATTTGTAAGGATTAATTTATTATATAAACAAGACCTTGTTTCCATCAATTGAAATAAGTGTCTTGTTTTTTTATGCTTTTAATTGAAGTTAAATATACATTTTAACCTTTTTTAGAGAGAAGGACTCTATTTTTTTTGATAGAATTCCTCATAATATAGGTTTTGGAATAATGCAAAGAATTGCTTTAAAATAAGACAAAATTATATGAATAGAAATTATCTTGTTTCCTATGATTAATTGATTTTTCAAAATATAAAAATAGGAGAAAATGACATTTGAAAAGTGAGTGTTTAAAAAAATATTAATTTCCTTTTTTATTTAAAGTAACTTTATTATAGCATTATTTTTTTTCATCATATAGCTTCTATGTTTCTTGATTGTTTTTCTATGCTTTTTTGTTAGATCCCTTATTAATAGAGCTTTTTACGTATATTATATAATTTCTTTAATTTTTTTGTTTCTCGGTATTAGATTTTAGTTTTTATTGTTGTTTTTATAAGAATACACATTCCAGATTAACTCAAATTCGGAGGTGTTTTATTTTTTTTAATAATCAATTAGTTAGGGTCTGGTTTTCGATAAGTCTATGCTTTCATTATTTTTTCTCATTTTTTCTATGTTTCTTTGTTTTAGATTTTTGTTTATGAAATCCTAAAATTTTTAATTTTTCAGAGTTATAAACTTTGTTATGATTTAATTTTTTTTGTTGGATGATGATTTTTTGGTTCTTGATGCAAAAAATGGGAGTTTTTTATCGTGTATTTTGATTAGAAATTAGCTTTATAAAGCCTTATTTTTTCTATTATATGGAGAATTTAAAAAAAATTACAAAAAAAAGTGTAAAAAAAACACTTATACTTATCATTTTTTTAGAGATAACTAATGAAAAGATGCTATGTTAAATTTTCATAAAAAACCTTTAAAATTAGATGTTTTTAATTAATTATTTTAATGAATTGTGTTTTACTTATCATAAAATTAAGGTAATACTAATCATAAATAGTAGATAACTAAAGTGTTGATATGCAGTAAGTCATGTGAAAAATATTTTTTTATTTCATTTAGATTTTTATATTTGTTGTGTTACGTAAATGTTAACAAAAAATGAGTCCTAATTTTATTCATACTTATGTGTCTGTTGATTGTGTAGTCTTTGGATTTGACCATGAAAATAGACTTAATATTTTATTAGTGAAAAGGCGTCTGGAAGATGCTCCTAATGAAAAGCAAAGTAAATTGCCAGGAAGTTTAATTTTTAGTAACGAAGATGTGGATGTAGCAGCAGAGAGAGTGCTTTTTGAACTTACAGGGATTAAGAAAATGGTTCTTAAACAATTTAAATGTTTTGCAGACCCATTACGAGCAAGCAATCCAGATGATATTATATGGATGAGTAAAGAGTATAAGCCTAATATTGATAGGATTATTACAGTAGCTTATTTATCTCTTTGTAAAATAGACCACAAAATTAATAGTGTAAAATATGTAACGGTAGATTGGTGCCCTATTGATAAAATACCATCACTGCCTTTTGATCATAATAAAATTATTAATGAATCATTGGTAGAGATTAGAAGATGGATAGAAACAGATTTTTCAATCGTTTTTGAACTTCTTCCAAAAAAATTCACCATCAGGCAATTGTACCAATTATACAGTGCCATAAGTGAGAAGAAAATTGATAAGAAAAATTTTCACAAAAAAATCTCTTCATTTAATTATATCATTCCATTAGATGAAATAGAATCAAACGTAGCGCACAGAGCTGCCAGATATTATAAGTTTGATAGTAAATTGTTTAAAAAAAGTAATACGAAGTTGTTAAAATAAATTAAAGAATATTATGTATTTGTTAGGTTATGACATAGGAAGTTCTTCAGTTAAAGTTTGTTTGATAGAAGCATCAAGCGGAAAGATTATTGCATCTGATTTTTCGCCTAAAAAGGAAATGAAGATTACAGCAGATCAGCCAGGGTGGGCAGAGCAAAATCCACTAGAATGGTGGATTAATCTAAAGCTTGCTAATGAATCTGTATTGCAAAAATCTGGAGTAAATGCTGAGGATATAAAAGGGATAGGAATTACTTGGCAAATGCACGGTCTTATTTTAGTAGATAAAGATCAAAATCTTTTAAGACCATCTATCATCTGGTGTGATAGCAGAGCAGTTCCTTATGGAGAAAAAGCTTTTGCAACAATTGGCGAGGAAAAATGTTTATCACATTTATTAAATTCTCCAGGTAATTTTACGGCATCCAAATTAGCTTGGGTAAAAGAAAATGAACCAGAAATTTTTGAAAAGATAGATAAAATAATGTTGCCAGGTGATTATATCGCAATGAAATTGTCTGGTGAAATAGGAATTACAATAGAAGGTTTATCTGAAGGTATTTTCTGGGATTTTAAAAATAATTGTATTTCAGAAGATGTAATCGATTATTATGGTATCCCGAAAAGTTTCTTTCCAGAAATCGTACCCACATTTGGAATTCAAGCCACTGTTTCCGCTTCTGCAGCAGCCGAACTAGGTCTAAAAGAAGGAACTCCTATTTCTTACAGAGCAGGGGATCAACCTAATAATGCACTTTCTCTAAATGTTTTTAATCCGGGAGAGATTGCTTCTACCGCAGGTACATCTGGCGTGGTGTACGGTGTACTAGATACATTAGATTATGACAAACGCTCTAGAGTAAACACCTTTGCTCACGTAAATTATACACCAGAACAAATAAGATTAGGTGTTTTGCTTTGTATCAATGGTACAGGAATTCTCAATTCTTGGTTAAAAAATAATTTTGCCACTTCATTGTCTTCTTATGGTGATATGAATGAATTGGCATCGCTTTCTCCTATTGGTTCTAAAGGATTAAGCATTATTCCTTTCGGAAATGGTGCCGAAAGAGTTTTAGAAAACAAAGAAGTTAATTGTTCTATCCAAGGCATTAACTTTAATATACATACAAAAGGAGACGTGTTACGTGCGGCTCAAGAAGGAATAGTATTTTCTTACGAATACGGAATGGATATTATGAGAAATATGGGAATGGACATTCAGGTAATTCGTGCAGGAGATGCCAATATGTTTTTAAGTTCTATTTTCCGTCAGACATTATCCAGTGTTAGCAATGCTGTAATAGAACTTTATGATACAGATGGTGCTGCAGGTGCTGCTAGAGCTGCAGGTATGGGAGTAGGTTTTTATGCAGATTCTAAAGAAGCATTTTCGGCATTAGAAAAAATTGCGATTATAGAACCAGAGTTTGATAAAAAAGAACAGTATTTAGAAGCTTATGAGAGATGGAAAAGTCGTCTTAATCAACTAATGTAATCCCCATTTATAATAAATTAAATATTAATTAACCTGCTATCAAAAATATAGTGGGGAAGAGATTCCTTATTCTGGAATTAAACAAAAAAATAAAATATAATATATTAAATCTAAAAAAATTATGAACGTTTTAAAAGGAACTAAAGAGTTTTTTCCTAGCGTAGAGGAAATAAAATTTGAAGGAAAAGCAAGTACCAATCCTTTGGCATTTAGGTATTATGAAGCAGACAGAGTAGTTATGGGAAAACCTATGAAAGATTGGTTGCGTTTTGCAATGGCATGGTGGCATACATTATGTGCAAACGGTAGTGATCCTTTCGGAGGAGCTACTATTCATCATCCTTGGGATATTGGTAGTGATGCTGTTTCCAGAGCAAAATATAAGTTAGATGCTGGTTTTGAATTTATGAATAAAATAGGTTTTGAATACTATTGTTTTCATGATGTAGATTTAGTAGAACCAGGCAATAGCTGGGTAGAATATGAAAGTAATCTACAAACTGCTGTAGAATATGCAAAAGAAAAACAAGCAGAATCAGGTATTAAACTACTTTGGGGAACTGCCAATGTTTTCACCCACGAAAGATATATGAACGGAGCTTCTACCAACCCTAATTTTGATGTATTAGCTTGCGCTGGTACTCAAGTTAAAAATGCGATTGATGCTACCATAGCTCTAGGTGGAGAAAACTACGTATTCTGGGGAGGCAGAGAAGGTTATATGAGCTTACTAAATACCGATATGAAACGTGAGAAAGAACACCTTGCACGTTTTCTTACTATGGCAAGAGATTATGCTCGTCAACAAGGTTTCAAAGGAACTTTCCTAATAGAACCAAAACCTATGGAACCTACCAAACATCAGTATGATTATGATGCTGAGACAGTAATAGGATTTTTAAGAAACTACGGTTTAGATAAAGATTTTAAATTAAATCTAGAAGTTAACCATGGTACATTAGCAGGGCATACTTTCGAACATGAATTACAAGCTGCTGTGGATGCTGGCTTATTAGGAAGCATAGATGCTAACAGAGGAGACTACCAAAATGGTTGGGATACAGACCAATTCCCGATAGATTATTATGACCTTGCTCAGGCTTGGCTAGTCATTTTACAAGGTGGAGGTTTAGGAACTGGAGGAGTAAATTTTGATGCAAAAATCAGAAGAAATTCTACTGACCCAGAAGATTTATTCATCGCACACGTATCTGGTATGGATGTATTTGCAAAAGGACTATTAGTAGCTGCAGATATCTTAGAAAAATCAGATTACAAAAAGTTGAGAACAGAAAGATATGCATCTTTTGATGCAGGAAACGGAAAAGCTTTCGAACAAGGTTTACTTACATTAGAAGATTTAAGAAAAATCGCTCACGAAGTAGGAGAACCACAAGCTAAGAGCGGAAAACAAGAATTGTTTGAAGCTATTGTAAATATGTATATCTAATTTATAATAGATTCAAATTAAAATAATCAATGAAATTATTACCCATTAATGAATGTAAATTATGAGAAACTTTGCTTTAACAAAGAATAAAGCTGCGATATTTTTCGCAATGACTTTATTACCTTCAGGCTTTATGTATTCACAGGCCAAAAAAGATACTGTGAAACAGAAGAATATTGAAGAAGTTGTTTTGATTGGTTACGGCCAACAGAAAAAAGAAGCTGTAACAGGTTCTGTAGCATCTGTGAGTGGTAAGGCTTTAAAAGAAGTTCCTGCTGCTAACATTACTGATGCATTACAAGGGCGTGCCGCTGGTATTGATATTGGTAGAACATCTACTAAACCTGGGGCGTCATTGCAAATACGTATTAGAGGTGCCAGATCTCTATCAGGAGATAATGATCCTTTAGTAGTACTAGACGGAATTCCATTTGCTGGTTCTATTGGTGATATTAGCCCGAATGATATTAAAAGTTTAGATATCTTAAAAGACGCTTCCGCTACAGCTATTTATGGTTCTAGAGGAGCTAATGGTGTTATCTTAGTAACTACAAATAGAGGTGCAAAAGGACAAAAAGCTAAGCTTTCTTATAATGGATTTACTGGTATCCAGACATTGTTTTCTGAATATCCATTAATGGATGGACCAGAGTTTGTTAAACTACGTGCTATTGCTATTCCTACTGGAAGCACCTCTCCAATGTTTTCAAATGGTTCTGATGAATTTGATAATATAAATACCAATTGGCAAAAATTATATTACAAACCAGCTATGATGACAAGTCATGATGTTGGCTTAACAGGAGGTAGCCAAGGAGGTAACTATAGCGTAGGTTTAGCATATTTTAAACAAGATGCTTTAATTCCGTTACAAAGTTATGAAAGACTATCTTTTAGAACATCAATTGATCAACAATTAGGAGAAAGATTTAAAATGGGATTTACATCTAATAATAACTTTGCCACTACTAATGCTAATGGTATGAGTGCAGCTCCTATTTTAGGATATTCACCAATTATAGATCCTTATACTGCAGATGGAAACTTTAAAAGAGTAGTTTATAGCGCAATAGACCAAACTTGGATTTATACTAGAAAAGGAATTGAAAGTTTAGGAAATAAATATGTAGATAAGACTAGAGCTTTTAGTTCATATAACAATTTCTATGGTGAATTGAGTATTTTGAATGGATTGAAATATAAACTTAATGTTGGTTTAACTTATCGTACTTCTAATAGTGGTAATTACACTGGTGTAGGTGTGTTTTCTACTAATGATGCAGCTCCTTCATCTGCTGGTATTGGTAATAATCAAACTTACCAATGGGTATTAGAAAATTTATTAACCTACGATCGTACTTTTGGGAAACATAAAATTAATGCCACTGCATTATATTCTTCTGAACAAACTACTTTTAATAGCTCATACATAAGTGCAAAAAATATCCCGGCAGATTCTTTCCAATTTTACAATTTAGGTCAAGCTCCGCAAACAGATATTACCATTGACCCTAATAATCAAAATTATTTTAAAACGGGTCTTATTTCTTGGATGGGGCGTGCAATGTATACTTTTGACAATAAATATATGTTAACTGCTACAGTCCGTTCAGATGCTTCGTCTAGACTAGCACCAGGTAATAAATGGCATACTTATCCTGCGCTTTCATTAGGTTGGAATGTTACCAATGAATCATTTATGGATAACTTGAAATTTATAAATTTATTGAAGTTAAGAGCTGGTATTGGTCAGACATCTAACCAAGCAGTAACTCCTTATTCTACACTTGGTAGATTATCAGTAGTACCTTATAACTTTGGTAATAATGGTAATAATTCTTACGCAGTTGGTAATTATGTAACTTTGTTACCAAATCCTAATCTTGGTTGGGAATATTCAAATACACAAAACTATGGAGTAGATTTTGGATTCTTTAATAACAGATTAACTGGTACTGTGGAGGTTTATAAAACCACTACAAAAGATATTTTATTATCTAAAAACCTTCCTTCTACGAGTGGTGTAAGTAGTGTAGTAGTAAATGCAGGAAAATCAGAAAATAAAGGGATAGAATTTACTTTGAATGGAGTAATTATCGAAAACAAAGACGGATTTACTTGGGAAGCTGGTGTAAATATTTATGCAAACAGAAACAAAATTTTAGCGTTAAATTCTGGTCAACTTAGAGATGAGGGTAATCAATGGTTTGTAGGACATAGCATGAACTCTATCTATGACTTTCAATATATGGGATTATGGCAACAAGGTGACCCTTACCTAAATATCCTAGAGCCAGGAGGTAATGTAGGTATGATTAAAGTTCTTTATACTGGTGAATACAATGCAGATGGTAGTCCTAAAAGAGCTATTGGACCAGCAGATAGACAAATTATTGACACTGATCCTAAATTCCAAGGAGGATTTAATACTCGTTTAGCATACAAAAATTTTGATTTAAGCGTAGTAGGTGCATTCCAAAATGGTGGAGTATTAATCAGTACTATCTATGGTTCAGCAGGTTACCTTAATAGATTAACAGGTAGAGGTAATAACGTAGATGTTGATTATTGGACACCAGATAATACCGATGCTAGATATCCAAAACCAGGAGGAATCCAAAGTGGTGATAATCCAAAATATGGCTCTACACTAGGATATTTTGACGCTTCTTATCTTAAAGTACGTACAATTACCTTAGGATATAATTTTGAAAAAGATTTATTAGATAATCTTAAATTAAGTGCAGCTAAGATTTATTTTACAGTTCAAAATCCTTTCGTAATGTTCTCTCCATATTACAAAGAAACAGGAATGGATCCAGAACCAAACTCACGAGGTAATGAAAATCAGGCGGTTAACTCTTACCAAAGCCGTCAGTTGATTATTGGGACTAATAACCCAACTACAAGAAATTACTTAATGGGTATTAATTTAACTTTCTAAAAAATTTAAAGTCATGATAAAATTTAATAAAAAATTTATTATAGGGGCTATACTACTATCTTTATCTCTAGCTAGTTGTAATGAGATTCTAGATGAAGAGCCAAGACACATATATACTCCGAGTTCTTTCAATACTGAACAAGGGGTTAAACAAGGTGTAACTGCATTATACAGACATTTACGTTCGTTATATGGTAATGGTTACTTTATGAGTAACTGTGTAAATGGTACAGACGAATCTACATTTGCACAAAGTGCCGATGGAAACTTCAAAGAAACTGATTTTTCTGGTAATGGTAATCTTACTCCTACCACATTTCCACCAAGCATGGTTTGGGGAAGCGTTTTTCCATACATCAATACTGCCAATGGAATCATTCAAAATGGTGCTTCTGTAGGAGTTGCAGAATCATTAATCTCAGAGGCAAGATTTTTTAGAGCATTTGATTATTTCTTGTTAGTACAAACTTATGGTGGTGTGCCATTAGATTTAGGTTCTGGAGATTTAGCATTTAATACCTCTGCTTCTACTGTTTCTAAGAGAAATACAGTGCCAGAAGTTTATACAAAAGCCATTTTTCCTGATTTAATAAAAGCAATAGATAATCTTCCTGCTTCACCTAGAGTTACTGGTGGAGTGACTAAAAATGTAGCACGTTTATTTTTAGCGAAAGCTTATCTTACTTATGGATGGTGGTTACAAAATCCAAATAGTATTCCTACTTATCCAGATACACCAAGAACTGATTTAGATGGCAAAACTGCACAATGGTATTTCCAAAAAGCTTATGACATTGCTATGGAAGGAATTAATAATCCTGGTCCATATGCTCTACAACCAACTTATTATGATGTAAATGTAGGTTCTAATGATAGAAATAATGAGTGTATGTTATACGCAGATCATACCCAAGCAAGTGCTTATTATAACGAAAGTGACCCAGTTGGTTTTGGTTCTGGTTGGTCTCCTGATAACTTTGCAGCTTGGATGCAAACTTGGAACTATACCAATATCAGAAGTAGTTCTTCTGCCACTACTTGGAATGCAATAAGTTCTGTTCAGCGTGCTGCTACACAGCCATTAGGAAGACCTTGGACTCGTATGTGCCCTACTATTGGAGTTATCAAAAATACTTTTGCAGATAAAACTCTTGATTCTAGATATGATGGTACATTTGTAACTAAATATAGAGGAAACTGGGACAAAGCTGGTCTTAAAAATGCAGAACTTTATAATGCAAATAATTTACCAATTAAACCAAATGACGTAGTATTGTCATTCTTAGATGATGATTCTCAGCTTTCAAGCATTACTTATCCTTCAGGAGCTGGTAAAAGTAATATTGGCGCTGGCGAAATGCCAGGTAGAGCAGATTTTGTAATTACTCCAAATGGAATTAGCAGAATTGTATATCCAGGTTTATGGAAAATTGGTACATATCGTACAGATGATCCTAACGGATTAGGATATCCAAACGCAGGTCTTACTCGTCCTTTTAATGTTGCCAAATTCTCAGAATTTTATTTTATAGCTGCTGAAGCTGCTGTAAAAGGAGCAACAGGTTCTATGAGCGCTAGAGATTTAATTAATGTAATTAGAGCTAGAGCAGGTAAATGGAGATGGGATAACAACGGTAATGTTGCTAAAATTCAAGACAATAGCGCAGCTATGATTGCAGCTACACCAGCTACAATTACTATTGATTATATTCTTGCTGAAAGATCACGTGAATATTACGGAGAATTCTATAGATGGTATGATTTAGTTCGTACTCAAAAATGGGCGGAATATTCATCAACTTATCAAATTTGTGATCCAAATTATGGAAGTCATACTCCAAAAACAGTTACGCGTAATATCCAACCATTCCATTATTTAAGACCAATTCCTCAAGGACAATTAGACTTAATGGAAATTACTGCAGAAGAAAAAGCAAAATTCCAAAACCCTGGATATTAATCTAGATATTGGGATAAAAATTATAGAATTTAAAATATACTTTAAGAAATCTTATAAGAATAAAAATATTAATTAAAGAATTTTCTTAATTCCTATTAGAATTCTATAATTATAAGA
Organism: Flavobacteriales bacterium UBA1937; assembly: GCA_002337005.1. Lineage (GTDB taxonomy): Bacteria > Bacteroidota > Bacteroidia > Flavobacteriales > Weeksellaceae > Cloacibacterium. The sequence continues at coordinate 24,188 of DDFD01000110.1, forward strand.
AATGAAATTAGTTTCTTTCACATAAAATAGATATTTTAGGAGATTGGCTTCACAGGTTAATCTGTGAAGCCTTCTTTTAAAATAAAATCAATACAGAATACAATCCAAAAAAGGAATTTTATGAAGCTCAGGAATACTTTTATTAAGTTATTATTAAGTTTTGTACTCTGTAATCTTAGCTTTGCACAGCAGAGTGATAAAAGATTAAAACTATGGTATAACCAACCTGCAAAACAATGGGTAGAAGCTCTGCCAATAGGAAACGGCAGAATAGCAGCCATGATTTTTGGTAATCCTTCTAAAGAAAAACTTCAACTTAATGAGAGCACATTCTGGTCAGGTGGTCCTTCCAGAAATGATAATCCAGATGGTGCCAATGTGCTAGACTCTGTTCGCTATTATATTTTTGAAAAAAATTATAAAAAAGCCGAAAATCTAGCCAATAAAGGACTAACCGCAAAAAAACTACATGGTTCTAAATTTCAAAATATAGGAAATCTTAATATTGATTTCGAAAATGCAAATAATTTTACCAATTTTTACAGAGAATTAGATATAGAAAAAGCTCTTGCTACCACTACATTTACAGCAAATGGAGTAACTTACAAAAGAGAAGTGTTCGCATCAGAACCAGATCAAGTGATTGTGATAAGACTTACAGCTAGCCAAAAAGGCAAGCTATCTTTTACCACATATTTTGATGGAGAATTACAAAAAACATCAAAAGCTTTAGATAATCATACTTTAGAAATGACGGGGATTTCTAGCTCACACGAAGGAGTTTCAGGACAAGTAAAATACAATGCCACAGCCAATATTATTACCTTCGGCGGTATAAAAACTGTCAAAGAAAATGGTATCAATGTAAGCCACGCAAACGAGGTGCTTATTTTGGTCTCAATGGCAACCAATTTTACTAATTACAAAACTCTCGATACCAATGAGACTTTAAAATCCAATAATTTTCTAGCTAAAGCCTCCAAAAAAACTTATCAATCGCTCTTAGAAAATCATATCAAAACTTATCAAAAATATTTCAAAAGAGTAGATTTTGATTTGGGAATTTCTGAAGCCGCAAAATTACCAACAGACCAAAGAGTTAAAAATTTTGCTATATCTTATGATCCAGCTTTGGTTAGTCTTTATTATCAATTTGGGCGTTATCTTCTCATCAGTTCTTCACAACCAGATGGTCAAGTTTCCAATTTGCAAGGCATCTGGAACGGAAGCAACAATCCTGCTTGGGATAGTAAATACACCATCAACATTAACACGGAGATGAACTACTGGCCTGCCGAAAAAACCAATCTCCCAGAAATGCACCAACCTTTAATTCAAATGATTAAAGATTTAAGCGAAACAGGAACTGAAACTGCAAAAATAATGTACAAAAGCAGAGGTTGGGTAGCGCATCATAATACAGATATTTGGAGAATTACAGGTGTTGTAGATTTTGCAAATGCAGGACTTTGGCCTATGGGCGGAGCTTGGCTTTCTCAACATCTTTGGGGAAAATATTTATACAACGGAGACAAAAATTATTTGAAATCTATTTATCCTGTTTTGAAATCTGCCAGTATTTTTTACGAAGATTTTTTAATAGAAGAACCTACCCATAAATGGTTAGTGGTAAGTCCATCTGTATCCCCCGAAAACCTCCCACAAGAGCATCAAGGTAGCGCTCTAGCGGCAGGAAATACAATGGATAATCAACTTGTTTTTGACCTTTTGTCTAAAACCATTTTGGCAGCACAGATTTTAAATCAAGACCAAGAACAAATAGCTAAATGGGAGAACATTATAGACCGTCTTCCGCCAATGCAAATTGGGAAATATGGTCAGTTGCAAGAATGGATAGAAGATTGGGATAATCCGAATGATAAACACAGACACATTTCTCATTTGTATGGTTTGTTTCCTAGTAATCAAATTAATCCAATTACTACACCAGAACTTTTTGATGCTTCTAAAACGGTTTTAATACATCGTGGTGATGTTTCTACAGGTTGGAGTATGGGCTGGAAAGTTAATCTTTGGGCAAAATTATTAGACGGAAATCACGCTTATAAATTAATTAAAGACCAATTATCTTTGGTAGAAAAAGACGGTTGGGGGGAGAGAGGTGGCACGTATGCCAATTTATTTGATGCACATCCACCGTTCCAAATTGATGGTAATTTTGGTTGTACTTCTGGTATTACAGAAATGCTTCTTCAAACGCAAAATGGCAGCATCGATATTTTACCAGCTCTTCCTGATGAATGGAAAAACGGAAAAATCACTGGATTGAGAACTTACGGTGGTTTTGAAGTGAATTTAGTTTGGGAAAATAATCAAATTGCTAAAATTACGATTAAATCAAATTTAGGAGGAAATTGTAGAATTCGTGTTCCTAATGAAGTAGAACTTCTCGGAAAATTAAAATTGAACAATGCAAAAGGAGATAATCCTAATCCATTTTTTGAAATTCCAAAAATTAAAAAACCTATCATTTCTGCTGAGGCTAAGCTGAATGAAGTGGTATTAAAACCTACATTTTTGTATGATTTTGATACAGAGGCTGGTAAAACTTATACTTTAATAATTAAGAAATAAAATATTTTTAAAATGAAATTTAAAATAGAAAAACCAAATTTTTTAAAAGCAAAAACTGTTGCTTTAACGATGTCTGCATTGCTTTCATTTAATTATGCATCTTCGCAAAAAATTACAAAAAATGTAAAAGATGCGCCTGTTTTTTCCAATTTTACATACAAAGGAAATGATAATATTTATAATGAAAATCCATTAAAACCAGACGAATTTTACACACCTATTCTTCAGGGTTGTTATCCGGATCCTAGTATTACCAGAAAAGGAGAAGATTATTATTTGGTAAATTCTTCATTTTCTATGTTTCCAGGGGTGCCTATTTTTACTTCTAAAGATTTAGTGAATTGGAAACAAATTGGTCACGTTTTAGACAGACCATCTCAATTATTAGTAGAGAAATCTGGTGTTTCTCACGGGATTTATGCTCCAGATATTAAATACAATAAAAATAACGATACTTTTTATATGATTACCACTCAGTTTGCTGGTGGAATCGGAAATATGGTGGTAAAAACCAAAGATCCTGCAAAAGGTTGGAGTGAAGTTCAAAAACTTAATTTTGACGGAATAGACCCTTCACTTTTCTTTGATGATGACGGGAAAGCGTATGTAGTTCATAACGATGCTCCACCAAAAGGAACTGAATTGTATAATGGTCATCGTGTGATTAAAATTTGGGATTATGATTTAGAAAAAGACCAAATAGTGGCAGGTTCTGATAAAATTATTGTAAATGGTGGTGTAGATCTTTCTCAAAAACCAATTTGGATTGAAGGACCACATATTTACAAGAAAAACGGAAAATATTATCTAATGTGTGCAGAAGGCGGAACAGGAGATTGGCACAGCGAAGTTGTTTTTGTGAGCAATAGTCCGAAAGGCCCATTTATTCCGGCAGCTAATAATCCTATTCTTACGCAACGCTATTTCCCGAAAGACCGAAAAAATAAAATGGATTGGACTGGTCATGCAGATTTGGTAGAAACTCCAGACGGAAAATATTATGGTGTGTTTTTAGGAATTCGTCCTAACGAAAAAAATCGTGTAAATTCTGGTAGAGAAACTTTTATGTTGCCAGTAGATTGGAGCGGAGAATTTCCTGTTTTTGAAAACGGCTTGGTTCCTTTAAAACCAAAATTGAAATTACCAAATGGTGTTACCAATCAGACTGGACAAAACGGATTTTTCCCGAACGGAAATTTCACTTTCTCAGACCCTTTAAACAAACCTAATCTTGATTATAGATGGATTGCAATGAGAGGACCTAGAGAAGAATTTATTTCCGTTACAAAAGAAGGGGTAAAAGTAATTCCTTTTGAAAATAATATCAAAGCATTAGCGCCAATTTCTGCATTGTTTCACAGACAACAGCATTCGTCGTTTGATGCTTCTGTTACATTGAAATATAAACCAAAATCCGAAAAAGATTTGGCAGGAATTACCTGTTACCAAAGCGAAACATTTAATTATGTATTAGGAATTACTAAAAAAGACAAAGATTTTTATGCTGTTTTGGAGAGAACTGAAAAAGGAAACTCAACTATTATTGCCAGCGAAAAATTACCATCTTACACCGCAATTCAGTTGCAAGTAATTGCTAAAGGAGACGAATATACTTTTGCCTATTCGCTAGACGGTAAAAACTATAAAAATATCGGTGGAACCGTATCTGGAGATATTTTATCTACCAATGTAGCAGGTGGTTTCACAGGAAGTCTTATTGGTTTGTATTCTACATCATCTAATGATATTAAACCTTAAGAAATTTTAAAATGAAGTGTTTTTCAGTACTATTTATTTGTATCATTTTTACAAGTTTTACTGGGTTGCAAAATTGTGCAGCCCAGATAAAACCTGTAAATAAAGAAAATGTTACCACAAAATTTACCAATCCCATAATTTGGGCAGATGTTCCAGATTTATCTATTACCAGAAATGGTGATGATTTTTATCTCATCAGTACTACTATGCATTTGATGCCAGGAGCTCCTATAATGCATTCTAAAGATTTGGTACATTGGGAAATGGTGAGTTATGTTTTTGATACTTTAAATGACAATTCTAAATATGATTTATTAGACGGAACGGTATATGGTCGCGGACAATGGGCTTCGTCTATCCGTTATCACAAAGGGAAATATTATGTGCTTTTTTCACCTAATGATGAACCTTTCAAATCATACATCTACGTAACAGAAAATCCTGAAAAAGGAAATTGGAAACTGATTACCAGAACCAGACATTTTCATGATGCTTCTTTGTTTTTTGATGAAGATGATAGAGTGTATGTCTATACTTCTAATAAAGTTTTCGAATTAAGTTCAGATTTTAAAAATGTTATCGGCAACCAGGAAGGTACAGAAATTTTTCAACGAGATGCAGAAGAAACAGGTCTTTTAGAAGGAAATCAAGTGATAAAAAAAGACGGTAAATATTATCTGATGATGATTTCTTGGCCTCAAAAAGGAAAGAGAAGACAAGTAGTTTACAGAGCAGATAAAATAACTGGACCGTATGAAAAGAAGGTTTTAATGGAAGACAATTTTCTAAATTTTCCGTATGTAGGTCAAGGTGCTTTAATTGATGATAAGAATAGCAATTGGTATTCATTGATTTTTCAAGATAGAAATGGAGTAGGGCGTGTTCCTATTTTATTGCCTGTGAAATGGGAAAATGATTGGCCTGTTTTAGGAGAAAATGGTAAAGTTCCGCTTCATGCTGAGGTTTTGCTTCCACCATTTAAAGCTAAAAATTATTTGGTGGAAAGTGATAACTTTTTTTCTGACCAACTCAAAATTCAATGGCAATGGAACCACAATCCTGTTAAAAATGCTTGGTCTTTATCAGAAAGGAAAGGTTTTATGAGGTTGAAAACCAGTAGAATAGTAGATAATCTGTATGCAGCTCCCAATACCTTAACCCAAAGAATGGAAGGTCCTAAATCTAGAGGAATTGTAGCTATAGATTTAAAAGGAATGAAAGATGGTGATGTTGCTGGTTTCAGTGCATTCAATGGTGATTCTGGAGTTTTGTCTGTGGTGAAAGAAGGCAAGAAAAAGTACATTGTTTTTTCTACAAATTCGGTGAGTTTAGATAATAAAACCAAAACCATTACTGAGGTGAAAAAAGAAGAAAAGAAACGCATTCTTTTGAGTGCTGATAAAGTTTTTCTTCGCATAGATGCAGATTTTAACTTGGGTAAAGATTTGGCTAGTTTCTCTTACAGTACAGACCAAAAAAACTGGACGGAAATGGCAACAGATTATAAAATGATTTTCGATTATAGAAGATTTTTTATGGGATCTAAATTTGCAATATTCAACTATGCTACTAAGAATTTGGGTGGTTATATAGATGTCGATTTTTTCGATTATAAAAGAATTGATGTAGAAGATTAATTCTTTAAATTTTAGAAAATAATATTTTTTTTATCCTAAATAATAAGTGTAAAAAATACAAATAAAAAATTATGAAAAATTCATTTCTTTTAGCTTTAGCTTTTTCTTGTGTAGGAATTTTAGCTTCTGCGCAGAATTTTCAAAAACAAGCTCCACAAGGTTTTGATGTTCTTAAAAAGGAGATTCCTCATGGTAAAATTGATAGCATTCAATATCCTTCCAAAACGGTAGGAACGGTAAGAAAAGCCTTAATTTATACACCGCCAGGATTTAATAAAAGTAAAAAATATCCTGTTTTATATCTTCTTCATGGGATTGGTGGTGATGAAAAAGAGTGGTACAAAAACGGAACACCTCAAATAATTTTAGATAATTTATATTCCGAAGGAAAACTTGCTTCTATGATTGTAGTTTTACCCAATGGTAGAGCCATGAAAGATGATAGAGCTACTGGTAATATTATGGCGAAAGATAAAGTAGAAGCTTTCGCAACTTTCGAAAAAGATTTATTAAATGACCTGATTCCTTTTGTAGAAAAGAAATTTCCTGTAAAAAAAGATAGAGAAAACCGCGCCATTGCAGGGTTGTCTATGGGAGGCGGACAAACTCTTAATTTCGGACTAGGAAACATCGATAAATTTGCTTGGGTAGGTGGTTTTTCTTCAGCACCCAATACCAAAGAACCTCAGCAATTGCTTCCTAATCCTAAAAAAGCTCTTGATTTAAAACTTCTTTGGATTTCTTGTGGTGACGCTGATGGATTGATGTCTTTTAGCAAAAGAACTAGCGATTATCTTAATCAGAATAAAATCCCACATATTTTCTACATAGAACCAGGTGGTCACGATTTCAAAGTTTGGAAAAACGATTTGTATATTTTCTCTCAGTTGATTTTTAAACCTGTTGATAAAACTACTTTTTCAGATTTTACGGTTTATGGAACGCCAGCAGAATCTAATATCAGAAATGCTCAATTTCCTCAGATTTTATCTAATGGAAAAGCCATTTTTAGAGTAAAAGCACCTGAAGCACAAAAAGTCCAATTGGATTTAGGTAAAAAATATGACCTCAAAAAAGAAGTAGATGGTATTTGGACCGCCACTACAGATTCCTTGAGCGAAGGTTTTCATTATTATTCTTTATTGATTGATAATGTACCTGTTGCAGATCCTTCTAGCAAAACTTTTTACGGAATGGGAAGATATGCTAGTGGAATTGAAGTTCCGTTTTCGGGAGATCAATATTATGCTCTAAGAGATGTACCTCACGGTGATATTAGAATTCAGAATTTTTTCTCAAAAGTGACTAATTCTTGGCGAAGAGTTTTCATCTATACACCACCAGGTTACGACAAAAATTTGAGTGAATCTTATCCTGTTTTATACATCTTGCACGGTGGCGGAGAAGACGAAAGTGGTTGGGCTACCCAAGGAAAAACCAATTTAATCTTAGATAATTTAATTGCAGATGGTAAGGCAAAACCGATGGTGATTGTGATGCCAGATGCTAATATAGGGCCAGCTGGTTTAGGAAGTTTCGGAGCTAGAAATCTTCAAATGTTTGAAAGAGAATTGAAAGAATCTGTAATTCCTTTTACAGAAAATCAGTTCAGAGTGAAAAAAGATGCTGCAAACAGAGCTTTGGCAGGGCTTTCAATGGGCGGAATTTACACCCTTTACACAGGAGTGCATAATTCCGAAATGTTCTCTTCTTTGGGCGTTTTCAGTTCCGGATGGATGCTTCCTTTGTTACAAAATGTAGCAGATAATGAGTATAAAATTCTAAACGAAAATCCCTCTAAATTTAATTCGAATATCAAAAATTTTTGGATTTCAATGGGCGGAAAAGAAGATATTGCTTACAAAAACTGTCAGATTATGATCAAAAAATTAGACGAATTAGGCATTAAATACTCTTATTCTGAATATCCTGGTGGTCATACTTGGCCAGTTTGGAGAAATAATTTGTATCAGTTTGCACAGTTGCTTTTTAAAAATTAATAGATTTATATTAATTCATAAAAATCTGTTTAGTTAGTTTAAGTTCAATCTTAATTAAAGAAAAAATGAATTTTCAGAAAAATACCTTCATTAGATATATTTTTACCTTTTTCATAATGTGGGGATGGGGCGAGAATTATCATGCTCAATCTTACCATAAGAATGATTATGGAATCATTTTTTCTAAAGAAAATACAACTACAGAAATTAAATTTTATAGTTCGAATATCGTTCGAATAATTAAATATCCCATTGGAAAACCATCAGAAAAAAATAGTCTGTCGGTTATTAAAAAAGAACAGAAAACTCAATTTTCAGTTTCAGAAAACAAGAATATTATTTCATTAAAAACGGCTGATTTACAAATTTTCATTAATCCAGAAAATGGAAAAATAAATTTTAAATCCTTATCTAATCAAGAACTTGTAAAAGAACTTGAAAGTGGTTTTACACCATTTAATGATGCTGGAAATCAAACCTATTCTGTTTTTCAGTCTTTTCAGTTGGAAAAAGATGAGCCAATTTATGGTTTAGGAATTCTACAAAACGGAAAAATGTCTCAGCGAAATACAGATGTGAAGATGATTCAAAATAACACTTGGGATTTTGTGCCTTTTTTTCAGTCTGTAAAAGGTTACGGTATTTTTTGGGATAATTATTCTCCTACACAATTTACAGACACGCCGCAGAAAACATCTTTTTCTTCTGAAGTAGGAGATATTGTAGATTATTACTTTATCTACGGAAAAAATGCAGATGGTGTGGTTGCAGAAATGCGAAAGCTTACAGGAAATGTGCCGATGTTACCATTGTGGACTTATGGCTATTGGCAAAGCAAAGAACGCTATAAAAGTCAAGACGAATTGGTAGATGTTGTTAAAAAATACCGTGATTTACAAGTTCCTTTAGACGGAATTATCCAGGATTGGCAGTATTGGGGAAATAATTATCAATGGAATGCAATGGATTTTATCAGTCCAGATTTTCCCGATGCCAAAAAAATGATTCAGAATATTCACGATATGAATGCACATCTCTCCGTTTCTATTTGGTCTTCTTTCGGACCAATGACCAATCAATATCGAGAAATGGACCAAAAAGGAATGCTTTTCAATTTCAAAACCTGGCCAGAATCAGGCAGAGAAGTCTGGCCTCCTGATATGAATTATCCTTCTGGAGTACGTGTTTACGATGCCTACAATCCCGAAGCGAGAAATATTTACTGGAAATATTTGAACAAAGGCGTTTTCAGTCTGGGCGTAGATTCTTGGTGGATGGATTCTACAGAACCCGACCATTTAAGCCAAAAACCAGAAGATTTAGATACCAAAACCTACCTTGGTTCATTCCGAAAAGTGAGAAATGCGTATCCACTAATGACGGTTGGCGGGGTTTATGACCATCAGCGTGAAACTACCAATGATAAAAGAGTTTTTATTCTCACAAGGTCTGCTTTTGCTGGTCAACAGAGATATGCTGCAAACACTTGGTCGGGAGACGTTAATTCTTCTTGGGAATCTTTACGAAATCAGATTCCTGCTGGTTTGAATTTTAGTTTAACTGGTAATCCAAATTTTAATTCAGATATCGGCGGTTTCTTTGCTGGCGTTTATAAAAGAAATGGAGGTGCCAACAATCCGATGTTTCAGGAATTGTACGTTCGATGGTTGCAATACGGAACTTTCACACCAATGATGCGTTCGCACGGAACGGATGTACCAAGAGAAATTTATCAGTTTGGAAAAAAAGGAGATGTAGTTTATGATGCGATAGAGAAATTCATAAAATTGCGTTACAGTATGTTGCCTTACATTTATTCTACCTCTTGGGATGTTTCTAAAAATAATTCGAGTTTTTTGAGAGCTCTTTCGATGGATTTTTCATCAGACAAAAAAACTTGGGATGTCAATAATGAATATCTTTTCGGTAAATCATTCTTAGTTGCTCCGATATTGAATGCTCAATATACTCCAGAAAAAATTGTAAAAACCGATGAAAATGAAGGTTGGAACAAAACTGATGCTAGTAAAAAAGAAAATTCAATTTCCAATATAGATTTTACCCAAAATAAAACTGTAAAAGTTTATCTTCCAGCAGGTTCAGACTGGTTTGATTTCTGGACGAATGAAAAACACAAAGGCGGTCAGGAAATTGAAAAAACGGTTAACATTCAAAGTATTCCATTATATATTAAGGCAGGAAGTATCATTCCGTTTGGTTCTGATGTGCAATATGCGACAGAAAAAAAATGGGACAATCTTACCGTAAAAGTCTATCTTGGAGCTGATTCAGATTTTGTATTGTATGAAGATGAATTCGATAATTACAATTACGAAAAAGGCGATTACACTGAAATCCCTTTTCATTTGAACGAAAAATCAAAAACCTTGACGATAGACTCCCGAAAAGGAAATTTTAAAGGTATGATTGAGAAAAGAAATTTTAATCTGATTCTTCCTGATGGTCAGCAGAAATCGGTGAGTTATGCAGGTAAGAAAGTGACTGTAGATTTTAAATGATAAAACTTATTAATGAAAAACTGTCAGATAAATAATAAGCTATTCATCCTGTTTCTGTTTTTTGCAGCAAGAATTTTTGCCCAGCAAACCTCAGGAATCACAGAAAATATCATTTCAGATGATAATGGTTTTCCCGTTGTTTCAAAAGAAGGAAAAGTTGCAGACTTGTTTTATGACCCATCAGAAAATGTTGCCGTCATTCGCGCTGCAAAAGATTTACAGACCGACATTCAGAAAGTTACAGGTAAATTACCCAATCTTTCTACAATAGAAACTATCGGCGAATTTGAAATCGTCATAGGAACGGTCGGAACCAGTAAACAAATTGACCAATTGATTTCCTCCAAAAAAATCAATGCCAAAGATTTGAAAGGAAAGTGGGAAAGTTTTGTGATAACAACTATAGAAAATTCAAAGTCTAAAAAACAGCTTATTATCGCAGGAAGCGACAGACGGGGAACTATTTACGGAATTTATGAAATCTCAAAACAGCTCGGCGTTTCGCCTTGGTACTACTGGAATGATGTTCCTGTAAAAAAACGTTCTTCGGCCTATGTCGTTCCAGGATATTTTGCTTCGGGCGAACCAAAAGTGAAATACCGAGGTATTTTCATCAATGATGAAGAACCCGCTTTCGGAACCTGGGCAAGAACAAAATTCGGAGGCATCAACAGCAAGATGTATGCGAATATGTTTGAATTGTTGTTGAGGTTAAGAGCTAACTATCTTTGGCCTGCAATGTGGGGAAAAGCCTTTAATGAAGACGATCCGCTCAATCCAAAAGTAGCCGATGAGTATGGAATCGTAATGGGAACTTCACACCACGAACCGATGATGCGTGCCCAAAAAGAATGGGGAAATCACCGCAAAGAATACGGAAACGGAGAATGGAATTATCACACTAACAAAGAAGCACTCCTGAAATTCTGGGAAGATGGATTCAATCGTAATAAAAATTATGACAATCTCATAACAATGGGAATGCGTGGCGATGGAGACGAGCCTATGACCGATTTGGGAAGTGCTGAAGCCAATTTCAAACAATTGGAGCAGATAATGAATGACCAAAGAAAAGTCATTGAAAAAGTGACTGGAAAACCTGTAAAAAAGACACCTCAGCTTTGGGCTCTGTATAGTGAAGTTTTGGAATATTACGACCAGGGAATGAAAGTTCCGGACGATGTCATTATTTTGCTTTGCGATGATAATTGGGGAAATGTGCGACGACTTCCTGAACTGAATTCCAAAAAGCATCCGGGCGGTTACGGAATGTATTACCACGTCGATTTGCACGGTGCTCCGAGAGCTTATCAATGGCTGAATATGACTCAGATTCCGCATATGTGGGAACAGTTGCAGTTGACGTACAGTTATGGCGTTGATAAAATCTGGATTCTGAATGTCGGTGATTTAAAACCCAACGAATATCCAATGGATTTCTTCCTGAATATGGCGTGGAATCCCACTTCTTTTACACAGGATAATCTTGAAAATTATTCGGTGAAATTTGCAGAAGAACATTTTGGAAAGACCAATGCAAAGGAAATTGCAGAAATTATTAATCTTTACTGTAAATACAATTCAAGAGTTTCGGCAGAAATGCTGAACGATAAAACCTACAATCTTCAAAGTGGTGAATTTTTGCAGGTAAGAGATGCATATTTAGCTTTGGAAACAAGAGCTTTGAGACAGTTTATCAATTTAGATGAGGCCTATAAAGATACATATAAACAGATTGTTTTACATCCAGTTCGTGCGATGGCTAATCTTTACGATATGTATTATGCTGTTGCAATGAATCACAAACTGGCAGCAGAAAAAGATTTAAAAGCCAATTATTGGGCAGATTATGCCGATGAATGTTTCGCCAGAGATGCAGAATATACAAAAGATTATAACCTCAATATTTCCAACGGAAAATGGAATCATATGATGGACCAGACGCACATCGGATACAAATACTGGGACGAACCGAAAGAGGGAAATATCAAGCCAACCGTTTACAGAATTACGAAAGAAGAAGCAAAAACAGGCGGTTACATTTTTGAAGAAAAGAACGGTGTCATTGCAATGGAAGCCGAACATTTCTTTGAAGTTAAAGCTTCAGCAAATACAAAATGGACGGTCATTTCTGATTTGGGAAGAACGCTTTCCGGGATTGCATTGATGCCTTACACGGAGAAAACTACTGGTTCAGCGATAACCTATCAATTTAATCTGAAAACTCAACCTTCCAAGGTGAAAATTCATTTCATTTTTGATTCCACGCTTCCGTTTAAAAAAGGTGGACACAGTGTAAAGGCTTATCTCGGTAAAAACAATTCAAAAATCATCGGTCTTAATCAGGATTTGACCTGGGCAAACAATTATACCAAAATGTATCCTGCCGCAGCAGCAAGAATTGTGGAAAAAGTTGAAACATTCACTGTTCCGGCAAATCAAAACGGCAATTTTACTTTGACTGTAGAACCTCTTGACCTGGGAATTGTTTTGCACAAAATCATCATTGACAATGGTGGCTATGAAGAAACGTATTTGAAAATGGATGAAAGTCCATACAAAAGATAAAATTAGAATTATGAAGATATTTAAAAATATTCAGACATTTTCAGTATTCCTTTTTGCTCTGAATAATGCGTTTGCTCAGACTGAAAAAAGCAAAACTTCCTTACAGAAAGAATTCCGATATACCAACCCGATTACTAGAGATTCTGCCATTTCTATGCGAGACCATTTCATTATTAAGGTTGATGATTTATGGTATTGCGTGGGAACTTCCAATCCTGTCTGGGAAGGCAAAAACCCCGGAGTCCGGATGTTGGTTTCAAAAGATTTGGTGAATTGGAAACAGCATTCTTTTTTAATTGATGCTAAAAAGCTTCCCAAAGATTGCCCTTATGACGGTCGTTTTTGGGCTCCTGAAATTCATTTCATCAAAGGAAAATATTATTTGATTGTCAATAGCGGAAAAGTAACCAAAGAAGACCCGAAAGGAATGGCGACACACAGCATTTGGCTGTTTTCGGCTGATAAAGTGACCGGTCCTTATAAACTGCTGAATGGCCCGCTTACTCCACAATATAACAACGATGCCACTTTGTTCGAGGATGAGGACGGACAGGTCTATCTCTATTGCAGCGGAAATGGATTATTTCAGGCTAAAATTGATTTAAAAACAGGAAAATTGACCACACCTATTCAAAAATTCTTAGATAAAAAGCAACCAGGCTGGTCAGAATGGATGGTTGGTGGCATTGAAGGACCTTTCGTTACTAAAAAAGAAGGAACCTATTTTATGTTTTTTTCCACGTGGACAAGAGGTTATGAAGTTGGTTTGCTGAAATCAAAATCACCGCTAGGACCTTGGGAACTCGCTTCCCCTGAACCGATTTTCGGAACCCGCAAAAAAGGCTATCGAACTGAAATGGCAAAAAGTAACGGTTATGAAAACCTACAGTTTACAGATACCGAAGACCCTTATCAGGAAACTGGGCACAATGCATTATTCATCGGTCCGGACGGAAATCTCTGGAATTCCTGTCATTATTTTATGTACGAAAAACGACCGTATCCGTACAGTCAGACCTTCGAACCTTGGGAACTTGGGCCGCAAATGGGAATTGAGCCAGTACATTATAAAGACGGAATGTTTTTCATTAGTCCGCCAACCTGGACGGAACAAATCATTAAATATTAATTCGAAAAATAGTTAATATGATAAAGAAACATATATTGAATTTTGGGTTGTTACTACTAGGAATATCACTGAACGCCCAAAATCCAATCATCCAAACCAAATTTACCGCAGATCCAGCGCCTATGGTTTATAAAGATACAGTTTTTCTTTATACCAGCCATGATGAAGATGATGCTTTCGGATTTAAAATGAAAAATTGGTTGCTGTACACGTCCACAGATATGGTCAACTGGACTGACCACGGAATTGTAGCTTCCCTCAAAGATTTCAAATGGACAGATCCAGAAAACGGAGCTTGGGCGCCACAAGTTATTGAGAGAAACGGTAAATTCTATATGTATTGCCCGATGCCAGGACAAAGAGGAATCGGTGTTTTGGTAGCCGATAGTCCATATGGTCCTTTCAAAGATCCTATCGGAAAACCTTTGGTAAAAAATTCAAGTGATGATATTGACCCAACTGTTTTGATTGATGATGATGGGCAAGCATATCTCTATTGGGGAAATCCAAATCTTTGGTACGTCAAGCTGAATGAAGATATGATTTCTGTAAATGGCGACATTGTAAAAGATCCTTCGATTGCCAAAGTGAAGGTTTCGCCGGACCCGTTTCATTATCAGGAAGGACCTTGGGTTTGGAAGAAAAACGAAAATTATTATATGGCTTATGCATCTACTTGTTGTCCGGAAGGAATCGGTTATGCAATGGCAAAATCAGCAACCGGACCTTGGGAACATAAAGGAATGATTATGGACAGCGACAAACGTTCCAACGGAAATCATCCCGGAATTATTGATTATAAAGGAAAATCTTACGTTTTCGGATTCAATTATAATATTAGTAAACACACGATGAGCAAACATTATGAGCGCCGTTCTGTTTGTGTAAGTGCAATGAAATATAATGCTGATGGAACGATCCAGAAACTTCCTTTTTGGAATCCTGATGGTGTAAAAAGAATCGAAACTCTTAATCCATACAACAGAGTAGAAGCCGAAACAATTGCTTTTAGTGAAGGTTTGAAAACAGAAAAAATGACGGAATGGGAAAGAAATAATCCGTATGATACAGGCAAAAAAATTACTGATAGAATGGTTGTTTCGTCTATTAACAATGGTGATTATATCAAAGTTCAAGGAGTAGATTTTTCTAAAGGAACACAATCTATAGAAGTATCTGTAGCAGCTTTGTACGGTGGAAATATAGAAATTAGAACTGATTCTTTGGAAGGACAGCTTTTAGGAACTGTAAAAGTGACAGGAAAAGCGGAAGGTGATATTTTTAAAACCATTACAACTCCAGTAAAAAATATCAAAGGCATTCACGATTTGTATTTTGTTTTCAAAGGAAATGGAGACCTTTTCTATTTTGATTGGTGGAAGTTTTTAGGAAATAACTAAAGTATTCTAATTGTTTATAACGATTAGAAAGATTATAGAATATAAATTAAGTTTTTAAAATAGTTAAATTATTGATAAATATGAAAAAGCCATTATTAGTACTTTCTGTAATTCTAATTTCATATTTGAGTTTAAATGCTCAAAATAAAATCCTAGATTCAAAATCAAATACAGAAGATTATTTATTACCAGCATTTCCCTCAATTCCAGCAAAACAGCCTATTGATAGTGTAAGAATGGGGGATTGGAAGACTTTTTCTGAAATAAATCTTAATATTCCTATTGAATCAGGACCATTTGAACCAACTTGGGAGTCTATACAGAAGAATTATCCGGGAGAACCTTCTTGGCTTCGTGATGCAAAATTTGGAATTTGGGTTCATTTTGGCCCTCAATCAGCTGGCGAAAGTGGAGATTGGTATGCTCGAAATATGTATAAACCAGATAAATTGGCATATAAAAACCATTTTAAAAAATATGGACATCCTTCAGAATTTGGATATAAGGAAGTTTTGCGTGATTGGAATCCTATAAAACTAAATCCCGAAGAACTTACAAAACTCTATCAAGAAGCTGGTGCTCGTTTTTTGATGATTCAAGGAGTTCATCACGATAATTATGATTTATGGAATTCAAAATACCAGCCTTGGAATTCTGTAAATATTGGCCCCAAAAGAGATTTATTGGGAGAATGGGCGAAAGCTTGTCGTGCAAATGGAATGCGTTATGGTGTAACTTTTCACCATGAATATACTTGGTGGTGGTGGCAAACCGCTTTTGGAAGCGATATTATAGGTGATAGAAAAGGGATTCCTTATGATGGTAACCTTACTCTTGCCGATGGTAAAGGAAAATGGTGGGAAGGTTATGATCCGCGCTTACTTTATGGTATAGACCTTAGAGAATACAAAGGCGTTGATAAAAATGCACATTCAGATTGGTCTGCTGCACCTGCAGGAATATTTACAAATCATTTGGATTATGCCAAATGGTATGCTACACAATGGGCTTTAAGAATGATGGATGTAGTACAGCATTATGATCCAGATTTTATTTATACAGACGGAACTGTTCAAGGACCATTTACAGGTAATGGAACTGGAACTGGTATTAAAGCTAATGCTATGCAGACTGTTATGGCGGATTATTATAATAGAACACTTAAAAGACGTGGAAATGTAGATACATTTAGTATTGTAAAATTCAGAAAAAATACTAATGGAACTGTAAATACAGAAGAATTTGGATTACCAGAAAATATAAAAAAAGATCAACCTTGGATTGGCGAAGCTCCAGTTGGAGATTGGTTTTACGCTCCAAACTTTACCTATGATTCAGGAATGATGATTCGCTATATAATTGAAGCTATTGCAAGAGATGGCAATGTTGCTATCAACATTGCAATGTTACCAGATGGTTCACTTGACCAAGGTAGCATTAAAATGTTAAAAGAAGTAGGTAATTGGATGCATAAAAATGGTGAAGCTGTATATGGTAGCCACGCTTGGAAAATACATGGAGAAGGAAACCTTGTTAATGATAAACTGAAACAACTTCCAGGTGGTGCTTTGACAAAAAAACAAGCGGATTTTAGATTTGATACTCAGGATTTCCGTTTCACAGTAGGTAAAAATGGTTCTCTCTATGTTTTTTGTATGAATGTACCTTTAGGAGGTGAAACTATAAAAATTAAATCACTTGGAACCAATTCTAAATACTTAGACAAAGCAATTCAATCTGTAAAATTACTCGGCTACAAGGGCAAATTAAAATGGAAACTAGAAGCTGATGGTCTTTCCATAACCTGTCCAAAAAAAATGTCGTTTGCAACATCTATTGTGTTTAAAGTCGAAAGATAATCTAGTGAAAAATATGTGGAAAAATAAAATATATTTAATTACGATAATCCTTTTATTATCAGTTAATATTTCCAAAGCGCAATCTGTGGTTTGGCTGGATAAATTAGACTTGAGCGTTGCCACGCAAGGAAACGGAAAACCTAGCGTAAACACCTCTGTTGATGGTAGAAAAATAACAATTGCAGGTGAAACATTCGACAGAGGTTTCGGAACACACGCCGAAAGTTCTTTATTAATTAATTTAAATGGAAAAGCCAAGAATTTCTCCGCATCAGTAGGATTGGATGATGAAATGAAAGGACATGATCCCGCCGTTGAATTTGAAATTTATGGAGATAATAAAAAACTTTGGTCAAGCGGAATAATGAAATTGGGTGACAAAGCAAAACCCGTAAATATTTCTTTGCAAGGAATCAAACAATTAGAATTAATTGTTACTGATGGCGGAAATGGTCCATATTATGACCATGCAGATTGGGCAGATGCTAAGTTTGAAATTTTAGAAGGTGCAAAACTGATAACATTTAATCCTATTTCATCAATCCCTTATATTTTAACACCAAAACCAAGTGATAAACCTAAAATAAATTCAGCGAGTGTTTACGGCGGTCGCCCAAATTCACCTTTTTTGTTTAGAGTTGCAGCAACAGGAGATAGACCGATGACTTTTTCTGCAAAAAATCTTCCAGATGGTTTAACATTAGATTCACAAACAGGAATTATCACTGGAAAAATTGGTATAAAAGGAACTTATGAAGTTGTGTTGAATGCTAAAAATGCAAAAGGTTCAGCCTCAAAAAAATTAAGGATAGAAATTGGCGACAGAATCGCCCTTACACCAACGATGGGATGGAACAGTTGGAACTGTTTTGGGCACGAAGTTTCTGCCGATAAAGTGAAACGTGCTGTCGATGCTTTAGTAAAATCTGGACTGGTAAATCACGGCTGGAATTATATCAATATTGATGATTCTTGGCAATATAACAGAGACGGAAAAGACACTTCTTATAATGGTAAAATGCGTGATGAGAACGGTTATATTTTAACCAATTCCAAATTTCCAGATATGAAAACTCTTGGAGATTATATTCACGGAAATGGTCTTAAAATGGGTATTTATTCTTCTCCAGGACCTTGGACTTGTGGTGGATGTGCTGGAAGTTATGGTTATGAAAAACAAGATGCCGAAAGCTACGCAAAATGGGGTGTCGATTATCTGAAATACGACTGGTGCAGCTATGGTGGTGTATTGGATGGTCTTCCGGAAAATGACCCAAGCAAAGTTT
Organism: Flavobacteriales bacterium UBA1937; assembly: GCA_002337005.1. GTDB lineage: Bacteria > Bacteroidota > Bacteroidia > Flavobacteriales > Weeksellaceae > Cloacibacterium. Next base: position 42,939 of record DDFD01000110.1, read on the forward strand.
CTTCACTTAATTTTCAGGGTGGTGGAGATTTAGATAAAGGCGTTAAACCATTTAAATTGATGGGAAATCTTTTGAAACTGCAATCAAGAGATATTGTGTATAATCTTTGTCAATACGGAATGGGAGATGTCTGGAAATGGGGTGGTGAATCTGATGCCCAATCTTGGCGAACTACCAATGATATTACAGATACTTGGGCAAGTGTAAAAAGTATTGCATTGGCTCAGGATAAAGCTGCTCCTTATGCAAAACCTGGAAATTGGAATGATCCCGATATGTTGGTGGTAGGTGTTGTAGGTTGGGGAAATCCTCATCAGAGTCGTCTGAAACCAGATGAACAATATCTGCACATCAGTCTTTGGAGCATCTTTTCTGCACCGTTGCTGATTGGCTGCGACCTTGAGAAACTGGATGATTTTACTTTAAATCTTTTAACAAACGATGAGGTAATTGCTGTAAATCAGGATGCTTTAGGAAAACAAGGCGTTTGTCTGCAGACGATTGGTGAACTTAGAATTTATGTCAAAGAACTTGAAGATGGTGGAAAAGCGGTTGCTTTTGCCAATTTCGGGAGAGAAAAAGTAAAAATGTCTTATAAAGATTTCAAAAAAATAGGAATTACGGGTAACCAAGTGGTGAGAGATCTTTGGAGACAAAAAGATATAGCAAAAATTAATTCAGAGAAAGGAAATTTAGTGTTGGATATTCCTGCGCACGGCGTTTCTTTTTACAAATTCATTTCAAATAAATAATTTAAATATGATTCAATTAAAATCAAAACATATTACATTATCGTTGTTGTTGGCGAGTACTTTTATTTTTGCCCAAAATCCAGTAATACAAACTCAGTTTACACCAGATCCTGCACCTATGATTTATAAAAATAAGTTGTATGTTTTTACAGGAGATGATCAACCCGGATTTGATTTCTATACAATGACCAAATGGCGCGTGCATTCATCAGACGATATGGTGAACTGGACAGACCACGGTTCGCCGATTTCTTTAGAATCTTTTTCTTGGGCTAGAGATAGAGCTTGGGCAGCACAATGCATCGAACGAAATGGAAAATTTTATTGGTATATCTGTGCACAGACTGTTGATAACAATATGGCGATTGGTGTAGCCGTTTCAGACAGCCCAACTGGTCCATACAAAGATGCTCTAGGAAAACCTTTAATTTCTACAGGAAGTTGGGATAATATAGACCCTACCGTTTTTATTGATGATGACGGACAAACATACTTGTATTGGGGAAATGGTCATCTTTTTTATGTAAAACTCAATAAAGATATGACTTCTTACGAAGGAAAAGTTATAGAAGTGCCACAATCTGTAGAAGCTTTTGGCGGATTAAGACGTCCCGGAAAAAGCGATGAGGTATTGCAAAAACAAGAAAAATTCGAAGATGTTTATGTAGAAGGACCTTGGTTTTACAAAAGAAATAATCTCTATTATCTGATGTATGCTGGGATGACAAATCATACCGAATGTCTTTCTTATGCAACAAGCAATTCACCAATAGGGCCTTGGAAATATCAAGGAAAAATAATGACTGATCAACCTACCAATAGTTTTACTAATCACGGTGGAATTATAGATTATAAAGGAAAATCTTATCTATTTTACCATACAGGTCTATTGCCAAAAGGTGGAAGTTATGGACGTTCTACTGCTATTGAAGAGTTTAAATACAATGCAGATGGAAGCATCCCGAAAATTACAATGACCAAAGAAGGTGTAAATCCTGTCGGAACTTTAAATCCTTACCAAAAAACCGAAGCAGAAACGATGGCTTGGTCTGAGAAATGCAGCACCAAAGAAAATAAAAAAGTAGGAGTTTATGTCTCAGATATTAGAGTTGGAGGATATATTAAAGTTCGTGCCGTAGATTTTGGAAAAGGCGCTTCGGCATTTTCTGCATCAGTTGCAGCTGGAGTAGATGGTGGAATTTTAGAAGTAAGAGTAGATAAAATAGATGGAACTAAAATTGCCCAAATTGAAATACCAAGAACTGGAGATTGGGAAGAATTTAAAACTCTAACTACAAAAATTTCAGAGTCCGTTTCAGGAGTTCACGATGTATATTTCGTCTTTCAAGGGAAAAATATTACCGCAGGAAGACAACTTTTCAATTTTGATTTCTGGAAGTTTAATCCATAATTTTTTAATCTAAATCTTAACTCAAATAATTAAAAATAATGAGAAGCTTACATAAAATAATATTTTCAATTTCGATTTTACTATCCGTTATTTTACAAGCGCAAGTTGCTGAATTGGTAAGTCCAGATGGTCAATTGAAGCTCAGTGTTTTTTTGGAAGATGGTAAAGCATTGTATTCTGTAGCATTTTCAGAAAAGACAGTTTTAGAGAAGTCGCCTTTAGGTTTGGTTACCAATGAAACTGATTTTTCTAAAAATTTGAAATTCATCAATGCCGAGAAAGGAAAAACTGAAAAAAAATATACCAATCAGAAAATCAAAAAATCTGAAGTAACTTATAACGCCAATACATTGATTTGCACTTTTGAAAATGCTCAGAAAAATAAAATTTCAGTAGAATTTCAGGTGAGCAATTATAACATTGCGTTGAGGTATCAGATTGCTCCTATCGGAGAGAGAATGAGTGCTGTAGTGCAATCAGAAATAACAGGATATCAATTTCCGAAGTCTGCCACTACTTTTCTTTCGCCGATGATGAGCCCAATGAAAGGTTTTGCACGCACTGCACCAAGCTATGAAAGTGGTTACGAAGCTGACGCATCTTTAGGAAAACCAGCTGCTAACAAAGAAGGTTATGTATTTCCCGGATTGTTTCGTATTGGTAATGAAGCTTGGGTTTTACTTTCAGAAACTGGCGTAAACAGTCAGTATTGCGCATCACATTTAAGCAACGGAACATCAGACGGACTTTATACCGTAGAATATCCAAATATAGCGCAGAACAATGGTTTCGGAAGTTCTGGTGCTGCCATTTCTCTGCCCGGGAAAACGCCTTGGAGAACCATTACCGTAGGAAATTCCCTGAAACCGATTGTAGAAACTACCATTCCTTTTGATGTGGTAGAACCACTGTATGAACCATCTCAGAATTATAAATTTGGGCGCTCTACTTGGAGCTGGATTGTTTGGCAAGACCCAAGTATGAACTATGAAGACCAAGTGAAATTTATAGACCTTGCATCTTCTCTTCGATATGAATTTATTTTAATTGATGCACTTTGGGATGCCAATATTGGTAAAGAAAGAATGAAAGAACTCATTCAATATGCCAAATCCAAAAATGTGGAAGTAATGCTTTGGTACAATTCTAATGGTGCTTTCAATGATGCACCACAAGGCCCAAGAAACAAAATGAATACTTCTATTGAAAGAAAAAAAGAAATGAAATGGCTAAAAGAAGTGGGAGTAAAAGGTCTGAAAGTTGATTTTTTTGGTGGTGACAAACAAGAAACGATGCGTTTGTACGAAGATATTTTGTCTGATGCCAATGATTTTGGTTTAACCATTATTTTCCACGGAGCAACTTTGCCTAGAGGTTGGGAAGTAATGTATCCTAATTATGCAGGAAGCGAAGCCGTTTTAGCCTCAGAAATGCTCATTTTTTCTCAAGATGTCAGAAATTCTGAAGCTTTTTTTGCTACACTTCATCCGTTCATCAGAAATTCTGTAGGAAGTATGGAATTTGGCGGCGTTTTGTTGAACAAATATTTAACAAAATCTAATCAAGACAAAAACAAGAGATTAACCACTGATGCTTTTCAGCTAGCTACAGCAGTTTTGTTTCAAAATCCAATCCAAATGTTTGGTATAACTCCTAATAATCTAACAGATGTGCCCGCTTTTGAAATCGATTTTATGAAAGAAATTCCTACACTTTGGGATGAAACGGTTTTTATAGATGGTTATCCTGGGAAATATGCCATTATTGCAAGAAGACATCAAAATCAATGGTATGTAGCAGGTGTAAATGCCGAAAAAGAAGTTTTGAAAAAGAAATTGAAGCTCCCAATGTTAGCAGGAAAAACCGTAAAATTTTATAATGACGATAAAAATAGAGAAATCTATTCTAAAGATTTGAAAATCAATAAAAATGGAGAATTAGAAATAGAAATTCAGCCTAATGGTGGATTTGTATTAAAGTGAATTTCAATAATTAACAGAATTTAAAAAAGATTTTAAATTTTTCAAAATTAAAAATAATTTAACAATGAGCCTTTTTTCAAGAATTATCACAACTGTACTCGTCTTCTTTGTTTTTACAATAGAAATATCTGCTGCACAGCCTTTTATTACTACAGAAAAAAATTCTGATGTACTTGTACTCAAAGAAAAATCTGTAAACCTTTCTATTTTTACCAATGCAGGGATAGATGCAGGAATTTTGAGAGCTGTTAAAAATTTACAGTCAGATTTTCAGAAGGTTACAGGAGATCAACCCAATATTTTAAATCAAATTTCGGGAAATAATATACCTTTAATCATCATCGGAACAGTCGGAACAAAATCTGTAATTGATGATTTGATTAAGCAGAAAAAAATTGACGGAAAAGCACTAACAGGAAAAAAAGAAAAATTTATTATCCAAAATATATCAAATCCGTTTCCTGGTGTTGCAGAAGCTGTTGTGATTGCTGGAAGCGATAAAAGAGGTACTATTTATGGGATTTACGAAGTTTCACAGCAAATAGGTGTTTCGCCGTGGTATTATATGGCAGATGTTCCTGTAAAAGTGAAAGAAAATATTTATTTCAGAAAAGGAATTTATACCGATGGAGAACCTGCTGTAAAATACCGAGGGATTTTCTTAAATGATGAAGAACCTTCGCTAGGAGGTTGGGCTAGAGCTACTTTTGGTGGCGTAAATTCTAAATTTTATGAAAAAGTTTTTGAGCTGATTCTTCGTCTCAAAGGTAACTATATTTGGCCTGCAATGTGGGGAAAAGCTTTCTATGATGATGATGCTTTGAGCGGACCATTAGCTAATGAAATGGGTATTATAATGGGAACTTCTCACCACGAACCAATGGCGCAAGCTCAGGAAGACTGGCACAGATACATCAAAAAAAATAACCTCAAAAACGTTTGGGATTATTCTAAAAATGCCGAAGTTTTACAAAAATTCTGGAAATCTGGTATTGAAAGAAGTAAAAATTGGGAAAAATTGGTAACTGTAGGAATGCGTGGCGATGGTGATGAAGCTATGGGAGAAGGAACCAATATTGCTTTGCTAGAAAATATAGTAAAAGACCAGAGAAAAATTATAGAAGAAGTTACAGGTAAAAAAGCTGAAAAAACACCTCAAGTTTGGGCTTTATACAAGGAAGTTCAAGATTATTATGACAAAGGAATGAGAGTTCCAGATGATGTCATTTTGCTATTTTGTGATGACAATTGGGGAAATGTAAGAAAACTACCAGACCTTACAAAACCTTTGCACAAAGGCGGCTACGGAATTTATTATCATTTCGATTATGTAGGAGGCCCTAGAAATTCTAAATGGATCAATATCAGCCCGATACAGAGAATTTGGGAACAGATGAATCTTTCTTATGAGCATAAAGTAGATCAACTTTGGGTAGTAAACGTAGGAGATTTAAAACCAATGGAATTCCCGATTAGTTTTTTCCTAGAAATGGCTTGGAATCCGAAACAATTTAACTCTAAAAACCTTCTAGAATATACTGAGAAATGGTCTGCACAGCAATTTGGTGAAAAATACGCCAAAGAAATTGCCAGAATGATCAATCTATACACCAAATACAACCGAAGAGTTACACCAGAAACTTTAGATAGCAAAACTTTTAGCTTAAATAATTACCACGAATTTGAAACAGTTTTAAACGATTATAGGGCATTGGCTGTTGATGCTTTACGTTTAAAAGAGCGCATTCCGGCAGAATATCAAGATGCATATTATCAGTTGGTTCTATATCCTATAGATGCGTGTAGTAATTTGTATGAAATGTATTATGCAGTTGCTAAAAATAGAGAATTAGCAGCCAAATATGACCTTAAAGCAAATTATTATGCAGACAGGGTAAAAGAGTGTTTTGAAAGAAATGCATATCTAGACCATAAATACAATAATGAGATTGCTGGTGGAAAATGGATACATATGATGGATCAGATGAAGATAGGATACAAAGCGTGGTTTGACGGAAAAGTAAATGTAATGCCAGAGGTAACTTATGTATATGATGATAATGCTTCCAAAGAAAGAGTATTTAAAGAAAAAGACGGCTATGTTTCTATAGAAGCCGAGAATTTTGCAAGAATGAATAATTCTGACCGAATTCATTGGGAAGTGATTCCTGATTTTGGAAAAACCAAATCTGGAGTAACTACTTTTCCGCAAAGTGCTGACCCTAAAACCAGCGAAAACATCTATTTAGAATATGATATTAATTTTGAATCTAAAGGTGAGTTCGAAGTTCAACTGCTTTTAGCTCCTACGTTAAATTATAATCACAATAAAGGATTGCGATACGAAATTTCCTTTGATGGAGGAACTCCACAAATCATCAATTTTAATGGCCATTATAAAGGTGAATTAGGAAGATGGCAATCAGAACATATCATTAAATCTATCACAAAACATCAGATTTCACAACCCGGTAAACACACTTTACGTTTCAGAGTTTTAGAAGCTGGTATTGTTTTAGAAAAGATTTTAATAGATACAGGTGGACTTAAACCAAGTTATCTGGGCGCGCCAGAGAGTAATTTTTAAACAAACAAATCCCAAAAATTAAACTTCACTATGAAAAAAAACAACAATCTTTAAACATTTTCAGAAACTTTAGTCAGACTTATTTTTAGCGCTGAACTAAAGAAAAGTTTTACGACAATTACAATGCATTTTTTAATGTGTTGAGGGAGTTTTATGCTTCAAAAAATAACCAATTGTTAACCCAAAAAAATGAATTATGATTAATTTTAGAAAAATATTAGCATTATTTTCGATGCTGCTTTTTATAACTCAATTCAGTGCTCAAACTCCAAAAGTTAGAATTGACAATACTACTCCAAGACAAAAAATTACTGGTTTTGGTGGTTTTGTTTGTAGCCCTCAGTTTGCTTATAACCATATGACAACTGCTGAAATACAAAAAATGTGGGGAGCAAATAGCGAAGCAGGCTATAATATTATGAGACTATACATCCCTACAAGTAGAGATAATTGGAATTTGGTTTTAGAAACTGCTCAATTAGCCAAATCTTTAGGTCTTATCATTTTTGCGAGCCCTTGGTCGCCACCTGCAGAATGGAAAACCAATGGTAATGATGCTGGAACTTATAACGGTGTAGAAGGTTTTCTGAAACAAGAAAATTATGCAGATTTTGCCAATTATCTGAATGATTTTGTGGTATATCTCAGAAATAACGGAGTAGAATTAGATGCTATTTCGCTTCAAAATGAGCCAGATTATGTGGTTACTTATGCAGGATGTTCTTATACGCCTGCCCAAATGACCAATTTTCTTAAGAATTACTCTGATGTCATTTCTTGTAAAATTATAGCGCCAGAAACAGTAGGTATGTCTAATACTTTTGCCACTGCATTACAAGCTGCTGATGTATTGCCTAAATTCGAAATTTATGCTGGGCATCAGTACGGAGGAATTGGTTCTACTTATAAAGGTTTTCAAAATACGGATAAAGAAATTTGGATGACAGAATTCTTAATCAATTGGAATTCTAGTGGAGGTAGCAGAAATTTCACTTGGAATACAGATGCTTTTGATTTTGCAAAAAGTATCAATGATGTAATGGTAGGCGGAGGAAACGCTTGGATTCATTATGCTACAAAAAGATACTACGGAATGCTAGGTGATGGGCAATTCGGAACTACCACAGGTGAAATTACCAAAAGAGGTTATATTCTTTCTCATTTCGCTAAATATACTACAGGTTACAGAAGATTAGATGCTATCTGGAGTGATCAAGGTTCTATGCAAGGTTCTGCTTATATAAATAATACGGGCGATAAAGTAACGCTTATGGTTTTCAATTCTTCTGCAAATACGTATAATCTTAAAGCAGATTTGCCTTTTTATACTACTTCGGCTCAGAA
>DDFD01000090.1 GCA_002337005.1 Flavobacteriales bacterium UBA1937
TTTTTTAATTGTCATAATTAATTTTAATTTTTTTTATTTTTTTGAAAAATTATTTCTAAAATTTAGAATTCTTATTTTGTTTTTATTACTTTTACATTTTAAGAATTAAGTATATGGAACTACAAGGAACGGTAAAAAAAGTATTTGAAACTCAAACATTTGCGAGCGGATTTCAGAAAAGAGAAATGATTCTTCTTACTCAAGAACAATATCCTCAGCCAATTAGTATTGAATTTCTATCAGACAAAATAAATTTATTAGACAATCTTCGCGAAGGTGATAATGTAAAAATTGGCATTAACATAAGAGGTAGAGAATGGACTAATCCTCAGGGGGAAGTAAAATATTTCAATTCTATCACAGGATGGAGAATAGAAAAAGCAACAGAAGGCACTTCTCCGGAACCTACACAAGCCACTCCTACCGCACAACCAGTAGCTGCGTCTAATGAAAATCCTTTTGCGGATGAAGAAGATGATGATTTACCTTTCTAATCAGAATTGAGTAAAACTAAATAATTTTGAAATCCTGCTTTCTTAAAGTAGGATTTCGTTTTTTTCAATTAAAAAGATGGTTATTTTAGACGCTAATGAAATTTCTTTCCCTGATCCTACTGTCTATCATCCAGATGACGGATTAATCGCTATAGGCGGAGATTTGTCTATAGAAAGAATTTGGTTTGCTTATCAATTGGGCATTTTTCCTTGGTTTAATCCAGAGGATGAAATTCTGTGGTGGTGCCCCGACCCTAGATTTGTGCTTTTTCCTAATGAGTTAAAGATTTCTAAATCGATGAAAAAAATAATCAGAGATGGAAAATTTAAAATAACGGAGAATACCTGTTTCCGAGAAGTGATGAAAAACTGTGGAGGAATCTCTAGAAAAGGACAAGACGGAACTTGGATTACCGATGAAATGCTAAACAGCTACACTCAATTGCACAAATACGGAAAAGCAAAAAGTGTAGAAGTATGGGAAGGAAATGAATTGGTAGGAGGTTTATACGGCGTAGATTTAGGAAATGTTTTCTGCGGAGAAAGTATGTTTTCTAAAGTTAGTAACGCCAGTAAAGCTGGATTTATCTGGTTGATAGAGCAATACAAAAACAAATATGATGTAATAGATTGCCAAGTACATACAGAACATTTAGAAAGCTTAGGTGCTAAAAACATTTCAAAAGAGGAATTTCTGAATTTTCTGAAAAAGTAACTAATTTAAATAATAAAAGTCTATAACAAACGAAACCGCGCCCCAGATTGAGCCATTGTTTGAGCTCTTTTTAAAATTTTTTTGAGAAAAATTTTAAAAAAGCGAGTGGCGAAAGCTGGAAATTGGCGCACAAATAACATAAAATAATGACTGCCGAAAAAGAAAAATGGATAATTCTAGTAGTGCTCTCTCTAATCTGGGGCTCTTCTTTTATATTGATTAAAAAATCTTTGGAACACTTTTCTCCGTACCAAGTTGGGGCGCTAAGAGTGTTGATTTCTGGGGTTTTATTATCTCCGATAGCCATTCTTAACAGAAAAAAATTCCCAATAAAACAATTAAAATGGCTTTTATTAGCAGCTTTTGCGGGTAATTTTATCCCGATGTTTCTCTTCCCAATTGCAGAAACCAAAGTGAGCAGCAGCATTGCAGGAATTATGAATTCTATGATGCCTATTTTCACCATTATTGTAGGTGCTCTTTTTTGGAAAACTAAAACTACATCTAGACAAATTTTGGGAATCCTGATTAGTTTTTCTGGGGTGGTATTGCTGATGATTTCTGGTGAAAAGAGTGCCGAAACACCTATTTTCTATGTTGGCTTATTGCTTTTTGCCGCTTTTCTGTATGCAGTAAGTGTAACTACAGTTGGCGCTAAACTCACGCATATCCCAGCAAAGATGATGTCTTCTTTTGTGTTTTTTTATGTTTTATTTCTGCCGTCTTTGGTCAGCTTGTTTCTTTCTAATTTTTTTAAGGAGTTTAGTTTTACCAAAGAAAATATGATAGGATTGGGATTTGTAGTCACCCTTTCTGTATTAGGAACAGGTCTTGCGATGATGTTGCATTACAGATTAATGAGTGTTTCTAATGCTCTTTTTGCCTCTACAGTGACCTTACTAATGCCAGTAGTAGCGGTAATGTGGGGTGTAATAGATGGCGAGAGTTTTACATCTTTGCAGGCAGTAGGGGCAGTAATTATTTTCGCTGGACTTATTTTCTTGAGAAAGAAAAAGGCATAAAAAAAGAAAACTGCAAAACTCTAACGAGCTGTGCAGTTTGAAATAAATCTAATAAAAAGTAAAAATGAAAGGCTACAAAGATAGAAATAATTTTCAATCATTTGCAAAAATTTTTGTAAAATTTGTATGATTTTCATCATTTTTTTGTTTTCATCAGAATTAAGTACCTTTGCAAAATGTTAATTCAAGAATATATTTCTAAGGATTTCGCTGCTTTTGAGATAGATGCTCCTGTAGAAGAAGCACTCTTACAGGTAGAAGAGTTTGGCTTCACGCATATTTTCGTGAAAAAGAAGAACGTTTTTTTAGGCGGAATCTGCAAAGAGTTCTTAGAAGAAAACCCTGATAAAACCCTTGAAGCATTAGAAATGCATCTAGAAAGATTCGCCATTATGGAGGAAAACACCATTCTAGATAGTATAAAACTTTTCTATACTTTTAACTCTAATATTATCCCCGTTCTTAATAACAAAGAAAGATATCTAGGCTATATTGCTTATGATGATGTTTTCGGAGATTTGTCTAAATATCCTTTATTTTCTGAAAGAGGAGCGGTTCTCACCGTAGAAACAAGTTTAAAATCTTATTCTATGACAGAAATTTCTAAAATAGTAGAAGGTAATAATGCTAAGTTCTATGGTTCTTTCATTAGCCATATCAATGACGAAATAGTGCAGGTTACTATGAAAATTAGTAACGACAACCTCAGCTCTATAGACGAAACCTTCGAAAGGTACGGATATCAAGTCGTTAGAAAGTTTTATAAGGACGAAAAAGAAGATTTGATAAAAGATAGATATCAATATTTTCAAAAGTATTTAGAATTTTAGCGTATTTTTGAATAAACAAAAAAGATAATTATTTTGAAAGCTGCCATATATTCCCAGAAAAAAGACCTAGATACTTTTCTTTATCTTAGTAAGTTTATTTCGGAGCTTACCAATAAGGGAGTAAAGCCAATTTTATATGAACAACTGCACAAAGACCTAGAGTTTTCTAAAGATTTTGCTACTTTTAAAGACAAAAAAGATTTAGAAGCAAATGTGGTAGATTTCTTTTTTAGTTTCGGTGGAGATGGCACCATTCTCAATGCATTACAGTTTATTCAAGAATTAGAAGTTCCTGTAATTGGAGTAAATACGGGTAGATTAGGTTTTTTGGCAAGTTTTTCAAAAGAAGAAATTTTCGACCATATAGACGAAATCATAAGCAAGGATATGAACTTTAGCAAAAGAAGTGTACTGAAGGTTTCTTCATCTGGCACGCCATTTCCTCTTCCTTATGCCTTAAATGATGTCTGTGTTTCTAGAAACGAAACTACTTCTATGATTACCATAGAAGCGCATATTAATGACCAGTTTCTTACCTATTATTGGGGAGATGGCCTTATTGTTTCTACACCTACAGGTTCTACCGCCTACTCTCTTAGTTGTGGCGGACCAATTATCTCACCAGGAAACGGAATTCTAGCTCTTACTCCTATTGCACCGCATAACTTGAATGTAAGGCCTATAGTTCTAAGAGACGATATAGAAATTACATTAAAAGTAGAAAGCAGAGTTCCACAATTTTCAGTTTCTCTGGATTCTAGACTATATCATATGAAAACAGGAGATGTAATTACCATTAATAAAGCACCATTCCAATTGATTCTTATGCATCCAAAAGATTTAAGTTTTTTCGGAACACTAAGACAGAAATTACTATGGGGCAAGGACAAGAGAAATTAGTATTTAATGCATAAATTCATTAACTTTACAAATTATAAATTAACTGATTATCAACAATAAAATAAAAGCAAAATGAGTAGAATTTTCCCGGCAGGAGTTGCCACAGGTTCTTTAGTTTCAGAAATTTTTGCACACGCAAAAGAGAATAAATACGCGCTTCCAGCAGTAAACGTTATTGGTTCTAGTACCATTAATGCTACGATGGAAACCGCTGTAAAACTTAACGCTCCTGTTATCATTCAATTTTCAAATGGAGGTGCCGCTTTTAACGCAGGTAAGAGCATGAGCTCAGAAAATCAAAAATCTGCTATCTTCGGTGGTATAGCAGGTGCTAAGCATATCCACGCATTGGCAGAAGCATACGGTGCTACTGTAATTTTACACACAGACCACTGTGCTAAAAAACTTTTACCTTGGGTAGATGGTTTATTAGACGCGAGTGAAGCTCACTACAAAGCTTATGGCAAATCTCTTTTTTCTTCTCATATGCTAGATTTATCTGAAGAACCAATTGAAGAAAATTTAGACATTTCTACTAAATATTTTGAGAGAATGGCTAAAATGGGCATGACTTTAGAAATAGAATTAGGAGTAACAGGAGGTGAAGAAGACGGTGTAGACAACTCAGATGTAGATTCTTCTAAACTATACACACAACCAGACGAAGTAGCTTATGCTTATGAAAGATTAAAAGCGATTTCTCCAGACTTTACTGTAGCTGCTGCATTTGGTAATGTACACGGTGTTTACAAACCAGGAAACGTAAAATTGACTCCAAAAATTCTTGATAATTCTCAGAAATATGTTCAAGAAAAATTCGGAACTTCTGAAAAACCAGTGAACTTTGTATTCCACGGTGGTTCTGGTTCTACTTTAGAAGAAATTAGAGAAGCTATTTCTTATGGAGTTATCAAAATGAATATTGACACAGACCTTCAATTTGCTTACACCGAAGGTATTAGAGATTATATGGTAGGAAAAATAGACTATCTAAGAGCTCAAATTGGTAATCCTGAAGGAGAAGAAAAACCAAATAAAAAATTCTACGATCCTAGAGTTTGGGTAAGAAAAGGAGAAGAAACTTTTGTTACAAGATTAACTCAAGCTTTCGAAGATTTAAATAATATTGATACTTTGAAATAATTTAAATTTGAGGTTTCGAAATTTATTCTTAGTTTCGAAGCTTCAAATTTTAATTAAAATTATAAACAATGGCTTTCGATTGGTTTAAAAGAAGTAAAAAGAATATCACAACCTCTACAGAAGAGAAAAAAGATGTTCCAAAAGGACTTTGGCACCAGACACCATCTGGGAAAATAGTAGAGCATGACGAGCTCAAAAGAAACAATTTTGTTTCTCCTGAAGATGGTTTCCACGTAAGAATTGGCAGTGCCGAATTTTATGATATACTTTTTGATAATGGTAAGTATACAGAATTAGACGCTAATGTAGAAAGCATAGATATGCTGAAATTTGTAGATTCTAAGGCATATTCTGACCGTCTAAAAGAAGTAAAAAGCAAAACCAAATTGAAAGATTCTATCAGAAATGCAAGAGGAACTGTAAATGGTGTAGATATGGTAGTCTCTTGTATGGACTTTGCATTTATTGGTGGTTCACTAGGTTCTGTAATGGGAGAAAAAATAAGAAGAGCTGTAGATTATTGCATTAAAAACAACCTTCCTTATATGATTATTTGTCAATCTGGTGGTGCTAGAATGCAAGAAGCAGCTTATTCTCTGATGCAGTTGGCAAAAGTACAATCTAAACTGGCTCAGCTTTCTGACAAAAAATTACCTTACATTGCCTATTTATGTGACCCTACTTTTGGTGGAATTACCGCTTCATTTGCAATGACAGCAGATATTATTATGGCAGAACCGGGTGCTTTAATTGGCTTTGCTGGTCCTAGAGTAATCCGCGAAACCATAGGTAAAGATTTGCCAGAAGGTTTCCAAACGTCTGAATTTATTCAGGAAAAAGGCTTTGTAGATTTCATCGTAAAAAGAACCGAAATTAAAGAAACTGTTTCTAATACCGTGAAACTTCTGATGAATAAATAAATCTGAAAAACAACTTTATATTCTTAAAATCGTAAAATCTACCTTGGTTTTACGATTTTTATTTGATATTTTTAGAAACAATTCAAGAGAAAAACCGACTTATAGAAAGTGAAAAAGCTATTTGCAACTATTCGAATCATTTTTTTAAACCTGAAAAGATTAAGCCTTAGAAATCTTTTCAAGTTATTCTCTGCAGTGCTATCTCATCCTCTTTTTTCTATTCTCACTTTTTGGGGAACGGTGAAAACGTATGCCATTTCCGAGAAATTATTTCCCATTACGCACAGCACAGATGGTGCAGGAAATGCTTTCAGACACGCTCTTTGGAACTGTTTAATTATGATGTATTGCTGTAAGATTTCTTCCGCTGAAAAATCTCTACATTGGTCTAAAAAAATAACCGACTTGCACGAAGACTTATTTCCCAATGAACCCTTACAAACCAAAATGGATTTACATAACAATGAAATCGGGAGACAGTATTTTATGAGTTTACTACCTGGTATCCATCGTCAATTTTTTGAAACCAGTTTTTTTGTAGATAAACTTCTAGAGCTTACTAAAAACATTATCATTTTAGAAAAAGAAGACCAAGAAATTGGTTTCGAATTGGTAAAATTAGAAGAAAAAAGAGAAACTTTAGTTTAAAGTCTCTCTTTTTTAATTTACATATATTTTTCTCCCTTTTTGAAGTTTTTGAGGTCTAGAACATAATCTTTTATCATTTGATCATTTCCTCTAGGGCAAATAAGCAATGCTTTGTCAGTATCTACTATTATGTAATCCTCTAAACCGTCTATAATAGCAGCTTTGCCTTTTTTAAGTCTTACAATATTATTTTTAGCATTATAAGTAAGTACAGATTTAGAATCTATAGAATTATTATCTTCATTTTTATCAGAATTTTCATAGACAGAAGTCCAAGTTCCTAAATCGCTCCAGCCTAGGTCTGCAGGAATTACATATACATTCTGAGCTTTTTCTAAAATCCCATTATCAATAGAAATTTTTTCTACTTTTGGATAAATCGTTTCTATACAAATCTTCTCTCTTTCAGAATTGTATTCACAATCTAAAAATTCCTGAGCCATTTCGGGTAAATATTCTGCAAATGCTTTTTGAATAGATTTTACATTCCAAACAAAAATTCCTGCGTTCCAAAGGAAATCACCCGTTTCTAAGAAAGATTTTGCAATCTCTAAACTAGGTTTTTCGGTAAAGGTTTTTACTTTGTAATAATCTTCTCCGCTTTTCTCTACAAACTGAATATAGCCGTAGCCTGTATCTGGTCTTGTAGGCGTAATACCTAATGTGATTAGCACATCTTTTTTACTCGCAATATCAAAAGCTAAATTTACTTTTTCTAGAAATACTTGTTCCTTTAAAATAAGATGATCTGCTGGTAAAACAATTATGTTGGCTTCAGGATTAGCACTCGCTATTTTATTCATCATATAGATGTTACAAGCTGCGGTATTCTTCATTAAAGGTTCTCCTACAATATTTTCCAAAGGTAAATCTGGTAATTGCTGATGAGAAAGCTCTACATACTCTTGGTTTGTAATAACATATATATTTTCAGTAGAAACTGTTTGTTTAATCCTATCAAAAGTCTGCTGAATCATCGTTCTGCCTGTTCCTAAAATATCTTGAAACTGTTTTGGGAATTTTTGAGTGGACATTGGCCAAAATCTGCTACCTATTCCACCTGCCATAATTACACAGTAGTTGTTCTTATTCATAGATTTTATAATTTCTCGACCTTACTAACGGATTTGAATAAGTATTGTTTTCCGCTAGAAAGATTTTTGCAAAGATAGCGTTTTTTAATTTTTTCTTTAATGATATATGTCTCTTCTCTGAAGATAAATTTTTCTCCTATTTCTAAGTTTTCTATATAGTAAAAACCATCTTCTTCTTTGTGAAAATACTTTACCAATTCTGGGCTTGCCATAAAATTAGCTTTCGGAGATTTCGAAAAATCCTTGATTATTAGTTTTAAATCTTCCTGATACGCTTCTAAACTTTCTAATAACATTTCTCGGAAAGTTTGCTTCCACTCTTGTCCGTGAGGAGAAATTCTTCTTCCATATTTCTCAAAAGCAATAAGATGTGCCAATTCGTGTGTCAAAACAAAGAAAAATAATTGTGGTTCTAAGGTTCCATTTATGGTGATTTGATGAGAATTGTCGGGCATTTTTCTGTAATCTCCGAGCTTAGAATTTCTATTTCGAGTAATTTTTAGGTGACAATTGTAATTGCCAAACCATACCTTAAGAAAAGGAAGCGTGTTATTTGGTAAAAATTTTTCTAAAAGGTGTGCAGACATTATTGCATTTAAAGTTTAACAACACTAAATTAAAAAATCTCCATTATAAAAATGAAGATTTTTTTAATAAACTATTGAATAATAAAAACAAATGTTTTACAAATTGTCTGTCAATGGAATTCCTGCATAGAAATTCAGTAATTTCATACTAAAAATATAATTGTATTTAGCCTGAGAAACGGTGCTCTGTGCATTTACATAATTATTTCTAGCATTGTTTAAATCGTAAATGGTAGATCTGCCTGCTTCGTAACTTTTCTCCGCAAATTCTAGCGCTAGCTTAGTAGATTTTTCTGCTTCTACTGCTGCCATAAAGTTTTCGTAGTTTGCATTAGCATCAAAATAAGCTTTTTGTACATCTTGTCTTACAGATAATTTTTGCTGTTCTAAGGTGTTTTTGGCAATATTTTCAGAAATTTTTGCTTGTTCTACCTGTAATTTAGAATTTCCTTTATTAAAAATAGGAATATTTAAACTTAATCCTAAATTTTGTCCGAAATTGTCTTTGTATTGTTTCATGAAATCATCCTGAGAAAGTCTATTTCCTTGACCATCAAAAACCCCTGAAAGTCTATTAAAATAAAAAGATCCAATTCCTGCACTTGCTGTAACTGTAGGCTGAAAAAGTGTTTTAGCAATTTCTATTTGTTTCTGAGCAGAAAGAATTCTAGTTTCGGCGGCCTTTACTTGAGGCTGATTTTCGTAAGCTGTATTGATAATATTGTCTGTAGAATTCAGTGGTGCTGCTAACATACTAGGCAAAGGAACTTCTTGTACATCAAAATTTTTAAATTCTTTTAATTGAAGAAGCATTGCCAAATTAAATAATGACCTTTCAATATCAATTTCAGCAGATTTTTGTCTTTGTTTTTCTCTGGCTAAACTTGCTGTAGCTTCTGCTTCTACAGTTTTAGCAGTGGTTCCTACTTCTGTAGTTATTTTGGCTCTGTTTAGCACTTTTTCTGCATTATTTACAGATTCGTCTGTAATTTTCTTTACTTCTTTATTCAATAAAATTTGAAGATAAAGCTGCGCCACCTGAAGAGAAACATCATTTTTAGTTTTCTCAGTATCTAGAAGAGAGGCTGTTAAATCATATTGAGATTTTTCTGCAGTTTTTTTTATTCTACCTCCATTATAGACCTGCATATTAGCCCCTATATTTGCGCTGTTATTAAAATTATCATTACGCCCGATGCTTCCGGTAAAACCTTGTGTTTGCCCAAAACTAGCAGTATTACTTACACTTCCCGAAACGGTAGGCAAATAATCGTTTTTAGCCATTGCTAAATTTTTGCTTTGGATATCGTTATTATATTGGTTATTGATTACCTGAAGGTTATTCTTCACGGCGTAATCTACGCACTCTCTAAGCGTCCATTTTTTTTGTGAAAAAACGAAAGTGCTTGCTAATAAAATTGATAGAAAAAAAAGACGTCTCATTATTTGCTTTTGAGTGATAAGTAATGCTAATAGATAAAATGTTACAATTTTTATTAAAAAAATCAGAATAAAATTGCTTTTACTCTGATTTCAGTTTCTAATTGAATTAAAAAAACATTAAAACAAGAACTTGGTACTTAAGAAACTAGATTCTTGTTCAGACACTATATTGTTAAAAATATCTTTGTTTAGCTCATTGTCTTTGGTAGCCACCATTGTTCTAATAGAGAAAGAGCGCAGTGCATCTGGTACAGAAAGAGTACCTTCGGCAGAGTCTTTTCTCCCAGTAAAAGGAAAAACATCTGGTCCTCTTTGTGATTGTGTGTTTACGTTTACTCTAGAAACCAAATTCACAAAACCATCTACCATTTTGGCAATTTCTAAATGATTTTTACTAAAAATACTTACCTGCTGCCCAAAGTCACTTTCAATCATATAATCTATAGGTTCTTGCAAATTTTTAAACGGAACTATAGGAACGATTGGCCCAAATTGCTCTATATGATAAACCTTCATCTTTTCATTCACAGGATACAAAACCGTAGGCGCAAAAAGATTTCCTACAGACTGACCGCCCGTTTCGTTTACAATTTTTGCTCCGAAATCCTCAGCATCTTTAATTAATCCATTTAGGAATTCTACTTTTCCATCTTCCGGAAGTGGCGTAATGGTAGGGTTATCCCAAGGCATTCCTACTTTTAGAGCATCTACTTTTGCACTAAATTTTTTGATGAATTCATCTGCAATATCTTCGTGTACAAAAAGAATTTTAAGCGCGGTACATCTTTGCCCATTAAAAGAAAGCGAACCAGCTACACACTCATCAACCGTAAGGTCTAAATCTGCATCTTTTAAGATAATCCCAGGATTTTTAGCATCAAGACCTAGAATAGAACGCAATCTGTTAACTTTCGGGTGTGCCTTTTTTAATTGGTCTGCTACTCTACTCGATGCAATCAAAGTAAGAACATTTATTTTCCCCGTATTCATCATAGGTTCTATTACTTCTGCTCCTTTTCCGTAGATGTAATTTACCACCCCTTTCGGAAAACTTTTTTGTAAAGCCTTGCTTAGTGCATAGTGCAAAAGACAACCGTATTTTGGTGGTTTAAAAAGCACTACATTCCCCATAATTAATGCTGGAATAAGCAGCGTATATGTTTCATTAAGAGGATAATTATAAGGTCCAATACAAAGTGTAATTCCTAACGGAGAACGACGGATTTGCCCAATAATTCCACCTTCTATGGTAAATCTGGAGCTTCTTCGGTCCAGTTCTTTTAAAGCATTGATGGTATCATAAATATAAGCCACGGTTCTATCAAATTCTTTTTCAGAATCGGCTCTGTTTTTCCCGATTTCCCACATTAGAAGTTGTACTACTTCTTCACGAAGACCAATCATTTCCTTAATGAAATTTTCTACGTGTTTTATTCTTTCTTCTACCGAAAGTGTAGGCCAATAGCCGAAACCGTTGTCATAAGCTTTTTCTGCTGCATCTAAGCATTCCATCGCTTCATTGAGACCACCATTTGGGA
>DDFD01000017.1 GCA_002337005.1 Flavobacteriales bacterium UBA1937
AATTTCATATCTTTGCAACTCAAAAATTTATACCACAATTATAATTAAAATTTTTCAATTATGTATACACCAGTTGCTGCAGATGTAGCTAAACTAAGAAACACAACAGGAGCAGGAATGATGGACTGCAAAAAAGCTTTAACAGAAGCTGAAGGAGATTTTGAAAAAGCTATCGAAATCCTTAGAAAAAAAGGACAAAAAGTAGCTGCTAATAGAGCAGACAGAGAATCTACTGAAGGTGCTGTAATTGCAAAAGTAAACGAAGATCATACTTTAGGAGTAGTTATCGCTCTTAACTGCGAAACTGACTTTGTAGCTAAAAACGCTGCTTTCGTAGAATTAGCTCACGAATTAGCACAACAAGCTCTTTTCTACAAAGATAAAGAAGAATTTTTAGCTTCTGATTTCCACGGAATTTCTGTAGCAGAAAAATTAATCGAGCAAACAGGTGTAATCGGTGAAAAAATTGAAATCGGTGCTTTCGAAAGACTAGATGGTACTTTCGTAGGTTCTTACATCCACGCTGGTAACAAAATTGCTTCTGTTACTTCTCTTTCTGCTAACGTAGAAGGTGCTGAAGATGCTGCTAAAGCTGTTTCTATGCAAGTTGCTGCTATGAACCCAATTGCTCTAGACGAAACTCAGGTTTCTCAAGAAGTAATTGATAGAGAATTAGAAATCGAAAGAGAAATCTTAACTAAAGAAGGTAAACCTGCAAACATTATTGATAATATCTTAAAAGGTAAAATGCAGAAATTCTACAAAGAAAACACATTGGTACACCAAGCTTTTATTAAAGATGGAGGTATTTCTGTAGCAGATTACGTAAAGTCTGTAAATGCTGACCTTAAAGTTACAGGATTTAAGAGAGTTGCTCTTTCTTAATTTAAAATCCTTTTAAAATATCTAAAGAGACTGTCTATTATAGATAGTCTCTTTTTTATTTAATTATACTTAAATTTGCAGTCCATTTCCTTGGAAAATAATGGTAAAAAATTGGACTAAATACGTTTTATTACTACTTACACTCATTACAATTTCTGTAAGAGCGCAATATATTAGTGTAAATACCTCATACAATAGAGATCAGCTCGTACAAAAATTAATAGGTGCTAACAACACTTGTATTTCGGTATCTAATGTCACTATTTCTGGATACAATTCTAGCGGAACTCTTAGTTACGGATATATTAATTCTAACGGAAGTGGCTTTGAAATTAATGAAGGAATTCTTTTAACTTCTGGTAATGTAGACAATTCACCTGGTTCTTTTACAGGAATACAAAGTTTCGGAAATAATTCTGGTTGGCTAGGCGATCAAGATTTAGAAATTGCGGCTCAAATTTCTAATACTACCAATGCTACAATTCTTGAATTTGATTTTGTGCCAAATACCAATAAAATCAGCTTTGATTATATGTTTCTTTCGGAACAATATCTAAGACAAGGCGATCCCGGAACATGTGGTTACACAGATGCTTTTGCCTTTTTAATCAAAAAATTAGGAGATGCTAATTATAAAAACCTTGCTTTAATCCCAAACACTACCACTCCTATCACCTCCGAAACTGTGCGCGGACCTGGAGGTAGATGCCCTGAAAGCAACAGTCAATATTTTGGGCATTACAATCCAAATGGAAGCCCTACTAGTTTTAACGGACAAACCGCAATTCTTACCGCACAAACAGACGTAATTCCAGGAACTACTTATCATATAAAATTGGTAATTGCCGACCAAGGAAACGGTTTGTATGATTCTGGTGTTATCTTAAAAGCAGGAAGTTTTGTAGGCAGTAAAGATATTGGTACAGATAGATTAATTTCTAAAAACAATGCACTTTGCCAAGGAAGTACACTTACTCTAGATGCTACCACTTCTGGCGCTACTTACCAATGGTACAAAGACGGCATTGCCATTTCTGGTGAAACCAATGCTAATTATACTGTTACCACCGCAGGAAAATATGAAGTGATGATTAATTCTTCATCTTGTAGTTTAAAAGGTTCAATTATTGTAGAGTATATTGACAAAGCAAATGTTTCTGCTAAAACTTTTACCAATTGTGATAATGATTTTGATGGAAAAATTGCTGTAAAACTACAAGATTTGAATTCCTCCATCATCAATAATTATAGTCAAGATTATGTAGTAAAATATTATCAAAATCAAGCAGATGCTATTGCTGGAAACGCCAATTCACTGCCAAATGATTGGTCTTACAATACAGATACCACAATTTATATAAGGGTAGAAAACGGAACTTGCCCACCAGAAATACAACCAATCTCTTTTAAAATCGGAAATAAAATTTCTGTAAATACTCATATAGCTACAGTTTGTGACAATGATTTAAGCAATTCCGAAACCGTAAACCTTGCCAATTATTTACCACAATTAACCTCAGAAACTGGATATACTTACCAATTCTATTCCTCTCAAAACAATGCCAATTTAGAACAAAATCCTATCTCTGATTCTCAAAATATTTCTGCAAATGCTACTTTTTTTGTCAGAATTAAAAAAACTGGTGTTTGTGATAATATCGCTTCGCTCANNCTCACGCTCAATTTTGGGCAACCTAGCAAATCTACTACACTTCCTGCTACTGTTACCGTTTGCGAAGGCAGCACCACTACTCTAGATGCTGGCTCTGGTTTTTCTTCTTACCTTTGGAGCAATGGCGATACCACCCAAACTATTACCGTAGGTAAAGGTGATTATTCCGTGGTTTTAACTTCTAATAACACGTGTTCTTACACCCAAAAAGTGAGTGTTATAGAATCTCCGAAAGCGATAATAGATGTTTCTAAATTTAACACAACCATTTGTGATGATAATTTAGACGGAACCGTAGAAGTAAATCTAAATAATGTTACTTCTGCCATTCTTCTAAATCCTGGAATTTATCGTGTAAAATACTATTCAAATTCTACGGATGCCAATGCTGGAAACACCAATATTCTTAGCACTAACTGGTCTTATACTACAGACACTACCATTTTTGTAAGAGTGGAATCTGATTATTGTCCTGCTCTAGTTTATCCTTTAGATTTCAAAATTGGTAATAAAGTTGGTGTATTGGCTGCTTCGGTTTCGCAAGTGGTGTGTGATGATAATTTAGATGGAATAAAAACGGTGAATCTCAAAGATTTCGATGCGTATTTTACGACTGATGCTTCGGTTACCATTACATATTTCAACTCGGAAAGCGATGCTAAAAATAATGTAAATCCTATCAATAATTCTTTATCGGTTACCAATTCTGGAACTTATTTCTTAAGATTGGAGAAAGCCAATTCTTGTCCGAATTGGGCTCAATTAACGGTAAATATTAAAATACCAAAAGCGTCTTCTTCTCTTCAAGATATTCAGATTTGTAAAAATTCGACTACTCTTTTAAATGCTGGGACGGATTTTGATTATTATTCTTGGTATAACGAAAATAATCCTTCTGTACCTATTGCTCAAGGTGATGCACTTGTTGCTTCTAACATCAATGTTCCTATTGGTAGGTATTATGTGGATTTATCTTACAATGGCTGTATTTACAGACAATGGGTGAATGTTACGGCTGCAGAAATTCCAAAAATTGAGAATATAGAAGTTACTGGAACTACCGCTACGATTACCGTTTCGGGAGGTTTGCCTCCTTATCTTTATTCTTTGGATGGCATTAATTTTCAAAATTCTAATATTTTTAGAAATATTCCTAGAGGTACACATACAGTTTATGTAAAAGACAAAAACAGCTGTGAAATCATTCAATCTAAATTTCTAATTATTAATCTCATCAATGCCATTACACCTAATGGTGATGGTAAAAATGATGTTTTAGATTACTCTGATTTAAAAATTAAAGACAAAGTTTCAATTAAAATTTTTGACAGACAAGGCTCTTTAGTTTATCAATCTGAAGGTCAAAATTATATTTGGGACGGGAAAGCATTCGGAAGAACAGCGCCATCAGGAACTTATTGGTACATCATCAATTGGACGGAACCATTAACCCAAACTCCTGCATCCTTCTCTGGATGGATTTTAGTAAAAAATAGGAATTAATTTTTTCTAAATTTTATAGTACATTTGTAGTAATTAAACATAAAATGAAAAGATTACTATATATTTTATTCTTACTTTTTGTAAATTCATTTCTTTATAGTCAGTTCGACACAGAACATTGGATTGCTCCTTTTTCAGATAGAACGCAAGTTCAAAATCCAGAACAATACTTATACCTTTCTACCAATAAAACTACCCCCTTTGAAGTAGAAATTTATAATAATAACACTCTTTACAAAAAAGTATCTATTAGCAAAGGAAATCCAGGAATAGTTCCTATTGATAGAGATTTAATTATATCTAGTGATGAAGCCAACTTGTTTATTCCCAATAAAATGGGCTTACACTTGGTAGCAAATTATAAATTTTTTGCCCATCTTAGATTTTCTGTAATGAGCCATGCAGAAATTATCACCTCTAAAGGCAAAGCTGGACTTGGAAATGAGTTTTATGCATACACTCCGGTTAATAATTACTATGCTGGTAATGCCAACTCTACTGTAGGCATCATTGCTTCGGAAGATAACACTACTATTACTCTAGATCATTTTAATGACAACACTACACTTTCTAATGGTGATACGGTAGATCAAACAACTGTAAAAACAATTTCTTTAAATAAAGGACAATCTTATATTTTAGAAACAGCCGCAAATTCAGAAAAAAACTTAATAGGTCTCAATACATTACATATAAAATCAAACAAACCCATCTCTGTAACCAACGGAAATTTTAATCTTATAGCCCCCAATAAGGCCAATAATGATATTTATATGGATCAAGCCAGCCCAATTGAAAGATTGGGTACAGAATATATTTCATTAAAAGGAAACGGAAATCTAAACACACAGATGGAAGTTTTAGCCATTATTGCCACAGAAGACAATACTAGCTATTATATTAACGGAAGCACTACTCCTAATATTTTGGCAAAAAAAGGAGATTACACACTCGTTGCTAGTTCTAATTATATTAATCTAAATTCATCTGTTGACGCATACAATATGTATATAAAATCTGATAAAAAAATATATGTTTATCAGATGCTTGCTGGTGTAAACGTTGGAACAGGAGCAAATTCTTATGCATCTGGTGGAATGAATATTTTACCACAATTGGCTTGCCTTTTACCTAATAAAATAGATGAATTTGCGAATGTAGATGAAATTGGTTCTCAAAGCAATTATAACGTAAGGCTAAATGTAATCACAGAAAAAGGAGCTACTGTAAAAATCAATGGAACTACCGCTTCTAGCATCAATGGTCCATTCCCCGTACAAGGTACTACAGATTGGGAAACTTATGTTTTTCCTAATGTATCTGGCAACATTTCCATAGAATCTACAAAAGCGGTTACAGCTGGTATTTCTGGAGGTTCTGGTGCTGTAGGATTTGGAGGCTATTTTGCAGGATTTAATTCAAATCCTATTATTTCTAAAGGTGGTGATTGTGATAAAAACAACATCACACTAGAAGTAGATGACACGTATGATTCTTATCAATGGTACAAAAACGGAGTTCCATATACTGGCACAGATGCACAGACTTATACCATAAAACCAGATGGACCAGGATATTATCATGTAAAAATTATAAAAAATAACTGTGGCACTCAAGACTCCCCTATCTACAAACTTTTGCCTTGTACAGTAAAAAGCACACAAGAATTTACTATTGGCTCTTGTAATCCAATTATAAAAATAACGCCTAAGTTTACAAAATCTACCAATGCTGTAGATCCTGCAAGTATTAAAATTTTATATGCTCCATCTAATGGAATTACTTCTGTAGATAGCACTACAGGAGAAATAACCTACACTTTTAACGAAAGTACAGCAACTACAGATTCTTTTGTTTACACATTTTCTAGTACAGACCCAGATTTCCCTGATTCTGAGACAGTAACGGTAAACATTAATATCAATCATTTTAAAACGATTATTGGTGAAGCGTTCGCTTGTATTAAGCCAGATAAAACTGGAGATTTCGACCTTACAAAAGCCAAAGTTTCTAATGACACCAATATTACCAATGTAGAATATTATGAAAATTATGATGCTGCTACCAAAATATTTTCGAATTTAATTTCAAATTTTAGCAACTATAATTCTGTTCCTAAAATCATCTATGCTAAAGTCACCAATAGTTTTGGATGTACCGAAGCAGCAGAAATCAAGCTTCAATTTTATCCTATCCCAAATATTGATACTTTAAAATTTGATTCTACTCTTTGTGACACTGATTTTGATGGATTGTATGAACCTGATTTTGACGAAATCTCTAAAACAATTGTAAGCAACTCTACAGATTTTGATATTTATTATTTTGACAATGCTGGTTTTAATTTCCCTGCACTTCCTAAAAACTGGACTTACACCGCTCCTACTAGGGTTTATGTATTGGTAGCCTCTAGAAACGGATGTACCAATGCTACAGGTTTTATTGATTTTAAAATAGGCAATAAAACTACGGTAAGTAACTTCACATCGCAGATTTGTGACGGAGACTTTACCAATTCCGAAACCGTAAACCTTGCCAATTATTTACCACAATTAACCTCAGAAACTGGATATACTTACCAATTCTATTCCTCTCAAAACAATGCCAATTTAGAACAAAATCCTATCTCTGATTCTCAAAATATTTCTGCAAATGCTACTTTTTTTGTCAGAATTAAAAAAACTAGCGTTTGTGATAATATCGCTTCGCTCACGCTCAATTTTGGGCAACCTAGCAAATCTACTACACTTCCTGCTACTGTTACCGTTTGCGAAGGCAGCACCACTACTCTAGATGCTGGCTCTGGTTTTTCTTCTTACCTTTGGAGCAATGGCGATACCACCCAAACTATTACCGTAGGTAAAGGTGATTATTCCGTGGTTTTAACTTCTAATAACACGTGTTCTTACACCCAAAAGGTGAGTGTTATAGAATCTCCGAAAGCGATAATAGATGTTTCTAAATTTAACACAACCGTTTGTGATGATAATTTAGACGGAACCGTAGAAGTAAATCTAAATAATGTTACTTCTGCCATTCTTCTAAATCCTGGAATTTATCGTGTAAAATACTATTCAAATTCTACGGATGCCAATGCTGGAAACACCAATATTCTTGGCACTAACTGGTCTTATACTACAGACACTACCATTTTTGTAAGAGTGGAATCTGATTATTGTCCTGCTCTAGTTTATCCTTTAGATTTCAAAATTGGCAATAAAGTTGGTGTATTGGCTGCTTCGGTTTCGCAAGTGGTGTGTGATGATAATTTAGATGGAATAAAAACGGTGAATCTCAAAGATTTCGATGCGTATTTTACGACTGATGCTTCGGTTACCATTACATATTTCAACTCGGAAAGCGATGCTAAAAACAATGTAAATCCTATCAATAATTCTTTATCGGTTACCAATTCTAGAACTTATTTCTTAAGATTGGAGAAAGCCAATTCTTGTCCGAATTGGGCTCAATTAAAGGTAAATGTTAAAATACCAAAAGCTTCTTCTTCTCTTCAAGATATTCAGATTTGTAAAAATGCGACTACTCTTCTTAATGCTGGGACGGATTTTGATTATTATTCTTGGTATAACGAAAATAATCCTTCTGTACCTATTACTCAAGGTGATGCACTTGTTGCTTCTAGCATCAATGTTCCTATTGGTAGATATTATGTGGATTTATCTTACAATGGCTGTATTTACAGACAATGGGTGAATGTTACGGCTGCACAAGATCCAAATATAGACAGTATTATCGTAGATGGAAACACCATTACCATTAATGTAACTGGCGGAACCCCTCCTTACACCTATTCTATAGATGGAATTAATTTTCAATCATCTAATGTATTTACAAGTCTTAAAAGAGGTTTACAATCCGCTTATGTAAAAGGAGTAGAACTTTGCGCTCCTATAGAAAAACAATTTTTAGTTCTTAATCTTATTAATGCCATTACACCAAATGGTGATGGCAAGAATGATGTTTTAGATTACTCTGACCTCAGAATTAAAAAAGATGTGAAAATACTTGTTTTTGACCGCCACGGAAATCATATTTTTTCTAGTCAGAATAAAAATTCTTTTATTTGGAACGGAATGTCATCTGCCGACAGACCTATACCAACAGACACCTATTGGTATGTTCTAGAGTGGATAGAACCCGACACCGATGTTAAAATGACCTTTAAAGGATGGATTCTCGTTAAGAATAGAAATTAAAACAACTCAAAAAGCTTTCATTATATAGATGAAAGCTTTTTTATTAACAAAAAATTAATTTTCATAGTAACAAAAAATCTATTAATTTTGCAAAGAAAGTAAAGATGTCTATTCACAACAAAATTGTAGAGACTGCCATCACTTTTGATGACGTTCTTCTTATCCCTTCTTATTCAGAAGTTTTACCTAATCAGGTTTCTCTTAAATCTAGAATTTCAAATAAAATTACGCTTAATGTACCTATTGTTTCTGCTGCTATGGATACAGTAACCGAAGCAGAATTAGCGATTGCCTTGGCTAGAGTTGGTGGTTTAGGTTTCATTCATAAAAATATGCCCATCTCTGAACAAGCATCACAAGTAAACCGTGTGAAACGTTCAGAAAACGGAATGATCTCAGATCCCGTTACCCTTACCAAAGACCATACTTTGGCAGAAGCTAAAGAATTAATGGCTAGATTTAAAATCTCTGGCCTCCCTGTAGTAGATTCTGAAAATAAATTAATTGGCATCATCACCAATCGTGATGTAAAATATCAAGAAAATCTTAACGCCAAAGTAGAAGAATTGATGACCAAAGAAAATCTCATCACTTCTGATAAATCTACCACGCTAGAACAAGCCAAAGAAATTCTTCTCAAAAATAGAATAGAAAAATTGCCCATTGTAGATGCAGAAAATCATTTGGTTGGCTTAATTACAATTAAAGATATAGACAATCAATTAGAATATCCTTATGCTAACAAAGATCAAAACGGAAGATTAATTGTAGGTGCAGGTGTTGGCGTTGGTGATGACACAATAGAACGTGTAACCGCTTTAGTAGAAGCCGGTGTAGATATCATCGCTGTAGATTCTGCTCACGGTCATTCAAAAGGAGTTTTAGATAAAATTTCAGAAATTAGGAATGCATTTCCAGAATTAGATATGGTAGGTGGAAATATTGTAACGGCAGATGCAGCTGAAGCATTGATAAAAGCAGGCGCTAATGTTCTAAAAGTAGGAGTTGGCCCTGGTTCTATCTGTACCACCAGAGTAGTAGCCGGAGTTGGTGTTCCTCAGTTATCTGCCATCTATAACGTTTACGAAAAAGCTAAAGAATACAACGTAGCAGTGATTGCAGATGGAGGTATCAAGCTATCTGGAGACATTGTAAAAGCTATCGCTTCTGGTGCTGGTGCTGTAATGCTAGGTTCTCTTCTAGCAGGAACAGAAGAAGCTCCAGGTGATGAAATTATCTTCCAAGGTAGAAAATTCAAATCATATCAAGGAATGGGAAGCTTAGCCGCAATGAAACGTGGCGGAAAAGAGCGTTATTTTCAATCTGAGGCTAAAAAATTTGTACCCGAAGGAATTGAAGGCAGAGTTCCTCACAAAGGGAAATTAGAAGACGTAATTTTCCAATTAACTGGAGGTATAAGAGCTGGTATGGGATATTGCGGAACTAAAGATATAGAAACCCTACAAAAAGAAGGAAAAATGGTGATGATTACAGGTTCTGGTCTTAAAGAATCTCATCCTCACGATGTAATTATTACTCAAGAAGCTCCTAATTATTCTTTATAGAAATACATTTTTTTATGAATATTGAACCTCAAAGTTTTTGCTTTGAGGTTTTTATTTATAATAAACTTTTGAAAATTATATTTTTATTTCATTACATCACTTTCTTATCATTCTTCACAAAAAAAGTAAGCAAAATTCCTATTAAAATTAACACCAAAGCCACCATAAAAGAATTGGTTCCAGCTTCAGCTCCGAAATGGTCTTTCATATAAGCAGTAATTTGTGGCCCTAAAATTCCTCCAACTCCCCAAGCTGTTAACGCTACACCGTACATTGTTGCCATTAATTTTGCGCCGTAAGATTCTTTAACCAAAGAAGGAATCACCCCGAAAGCACCACCATAATTTAATAAAACAATACAAACCCCTACTGAAAATATCATCGGATTTTTAGTGAAAATTAATCCTGTAAAAACCAAAGCTTCTACTATTAATAGAATTCTAAATGTATTAATTCTTCCCAATTTATCTGATGCACTTCCCCATACAAATCTTCCTAACCCATTAAATAATGCACTCAGTGCAATGAGAGTAGCTCCTTTATGTTCCAAAGTAAGCTGATCTGTGAGACCTTCTGCTTTTAATAAATCTTGTAAAAGAGGCGACTGAAATGAAATAAAAATCATTCCTGCAATTACTGCAAACGTGAACATTACCCAAATAAATATGAAATTTTTAGAAAATATTTCGGGTAAAGCATTTACTTTTTCATTTGTTACTTCGGAAGTTTTTTCTTGCACTGGCATCGACAAAAAATTCGCGAACAATGGTAAGAAAATCAACATAATTATTCCTATAGCTAAGAATGTTTTGGGTAAACTATTTTCAAAATAATTTAAGAAAACAGGTGCTAATAATTTTGCCATTAATAATGCTCCTAAACCAAAGCCCATTACCACCATCCCAGTTACTAAACCTTGTTTATCTGGAAACCATTTAGACGCTACTGCAACTGGTGTTACGTATGCTAAACCTAATCCTATTCCGCCTACAATTCCGTATCCGAAATACAATAAAGGCAAACTCTCATTTTTTAAGGCAAAATAAGAAATAATGTAGCCTAAAGAATACAAAACAGAACCAATAAGCGCTAATTTTCTAGAACCATATTTCGGTAAATTGATCCCGCCCCAACTTGCCGTAATCCCGAGCATAAAAATGGCTATACTAAAAGTCCAAGCTGTTTCAGAATTAGACCAACCGAAAGTTTCGGTTACTTTTCCTTGAAAAAAACTCCACGCATAAACCGTTCCTAGAAACAAATGTACTAAGGTTGCCATTACTGCGATAAACCATCTTTTTCCTGAATTTTGCATTGCTGTTTTGTTTAAAATTAGACGCTGCAAAGCTACGATGATTTACATTTTCTGTGAATTTTTACAGGGTGAGTTATGGCAGGTTTTTAATAAAAAAAACGAACCTAAAGTTCGTTTTCTCTCTTCTCTTTTTTCCCGAGGTTATTTTTAAAATCTTCAATCCTAAAATCCGTCCCGAAATTACCTTTTTCTATTTTTTCTTTAGAATACAATCGATAGTCATTTTCGGTTTTATCAAGAAGGTAATCATAAGGTCCTACAGATGAGATTAATTTTACCAAAACTGGCGATATTTCTAGCGTAATAAACATCATCATAATGAAAAACGATGCCAAAGCCATCACTTTATTGGTGTCTCCTAATTCTGATAAAGCTTGTAATCTGGCAGCAAAACCATCAAATTTATTCTCAGCTTTTTCAGAATTTTTTTGTTCGGTTTGTAGATTTTTATACACTCCAGATATTTGTTCGTCCAGATATTTCAATCTTGGTTGCATCTGTTTTTGATAATTTTCTAAATCTTTTTTGCGCTGCTCTTTTAGCTCTTGTTTTCTTTTGGCATTGCTCCCAAAACCTACTTTACCAGAGGTAAGACCTGTTTGTTTCCCTAGAATTTCTTTTTCTAATTCTACCGTTGCAGAATCTAAACTGGTTTGCTTTGCTTGAATTTGTTTTTGAATTTGAGATTTTTCTTCGGCAAAAGGACCAGACTGCTGAAGAATTCTACCATTCATTGTTTTCTGAAGCTCGGTTTTATTTCTTTGAATAATGGTATTCAGTTGTTTATTAACTTCTTTCTCAAAAATTTTCAGTTCTAACGGTTTAGAAATCACAATTCCGAGGAAAGTTGCCAAAATAAGACGCGGAACTGCCATCAAAAATTGATTCCAAAAAGTTCCTGTTTTTTTAATGGAAGAAACAATGTATCTGTCTAGATTAAAAATCATTAATCCCCAAAGAATTCCGAAACCAATTGCGGTAAACTCATTCTCAAAAACAGTGTACATTGCATAACTTGCCGAAAGCGTAGCAAAAACTGCGGTAAAAAGTACAATTCCTCCAATTCCTGCATATTTATTCCATTCGCTGGGAGATTTTCTAAGGATATGAATATTAGCTCCTGAACAAATCATTAAAAACTGTTGAAACCAGTTCATCTGATGCTGTTGAGCGTTTTTATGCGGAGTTTGATTTTTATTTTCCATAAAATATTTTGTTGATTGGTCGTATTATAACGTTACAATGTTACGAATAGTATTAGGTTTTACACAGTAAAATATTGATGAAATGCTTTTTAACTACTATTCATTTGATTTTCTGATGATTAAATATTTCGTCACAAATTAATTCTGCTTTACTTTATCAACAACCTTGCCAAAATTTAACATAATTTTAAGAAATGAATAATAATTTGTTTTTATGGAGTGAAAATTTTAGTGATTTTGGCGCGAGCGAAGCGAGCGTCAATTGTTTTCAAAGTTTTACACACGCAAATTCCCCTTCTTTTAGAAGGGGCGTCTTCAAAAATTTACAATTTTTGAAGACGGGGTAGTTTATCAATAGTGAAAGAATTACTGAAAGTGAATAATAGCCCTGATTGACTCCTTATAGTCGTCGAACCACTGCGTTAGGTTTGAGCGGTTTGTCTGAGCACATCCCGATTTATCGGGATTGCGAGTAGCGAAAGCAGGACAGAAAGTGGGAAAAGCGAAAGCTAATTGCTTCAAAAAATTTTAAAAATTCTAGAATTTGCTGATGATTCCCCAATGAATTTTGGTGTCTTGAAATTGGAAAGGATTACCAAATTCTTGTCCGTTTGAAATCTGAAAAGTCATTAAACCAATCGGTAAAATAAAGTTAAAACCTAATCCAAAACTATACAATTTGCTGGTAGTTTTGAGCGAAGAATTTCGCACGTTTGCCAATTGCCCGAAAACATCAAAAAACGCTTGATTGCTTACCAAATAACGATATTCTACGCCACCGAAAGCATAAAAATCTGTAAAAAGAGACTGCTCATTAAAACCACGCAACGAGTTATAACCGCCTATCCTAAAGAGTTCATTCGTGGTGATTTCTCCATCTGAATCTAGCATTGCAGATTCTGCTTTCACATTGAAGTAATGATTTCCTTTGAGATGAAAATTGCGCTCTGCGAACAAAAAATAACGATTTTGTTTGAACGTTTTTTCTAAATTTTGATAGTAAGAACTCAGCAAATCTGCTTCGGCGATGATTTTGGTTTTGTAAATAAAAAGTGGCTCTTCTGAGGTTTCTGCAAATTCATAAAAAGCACCAATTCCTTTCTTGCTAAAATCTTGTCCCGAAGTATAAGTATCATCTAAAACCGAAGAAATCTCAAAGTTTCCTCTTGCTCCAATTTTTTGTTTTGGCGAAAGATGATAATACAACGCAGGACGAAATTTCACATTGGCAAAAGTAGAATCTTGACGGTAAATATTCATATTAAGATTGATACCAATGTTAGAGCCAAAAAGATAAGGAATATCGGTCTGTAAGTCGAAGTTTTGTCCGCTTTGTTGGTTTCTTTGCCAGTACAACGAGATGCTTTCAAAACTATTGAACACATTTTTTAAATTAAGATTAATGCTTCCTGTAAAGCTAAATTTCTTCTTATCATTATTCCCGAAACCGATAATTCCATCAAAATTATTGGCCTTTTTCTTCTGAAAAGTAAGGTAAATCTGGGTAGAATCTTTCGTAAAAAGCGTTTGTGGAGTTTTTTCAAGAATCAAAAAAGGATGGTTTTCTAACCTTGAATTGATTTTGAGAAGATTTTCGTCATCATATTTTTTGCCTACAAATTCTTTTTCTAAATTCTTGACGAAACGTTTTGGAACTTTGGTAAAACCTTGCAAAACAAAACCATTAATCTGTCTTTTATCTCCTTTGAAAACTGAAATTTCAACTTTTGGAACCTCATTTTCTAATCCTAAAAATTTGGTTTTTACTCTGTTAAAAGCAAAACCTTCGTCTGTATATTTTTGATTGATTTGCTTTTTTAAAGAATCTAAATTTTTGGTGAAAATTTCTTTTTTAAGTTTTAAATTTTCTGAAATTTCGTCTGAAAGTTTTACTTTGGCTTCATTGAAATTTTTGCCTTTATCAAAAATAATTTTTGTGGCTTTATCTATTTTTTCAACGTTTAAAATCTTGGTAAAATAGTAATTATTTTCCGCCAAAGAATCTAGAAATTTCACTGCGGAAAGAGAGTCTTTTTTTACAAATTCTTTTTTGGTTTGAGTATCAATTAAGATGAATTGTTTCTGTTGCGCATTAAAAAAAACGCAATAAAGAACAAAAAATATTTTAAAAAATAACTTCAATAATTTTCAACTTTCAATTCTCAATTTTCAACTAAAATTAATCCATTTTATTATATTTCTTCATCAGATTTTCATAGGTTTTCTGTGGAAGAATCCATTTGAGAGGAACGCCAATTTTCTGTCCGAATTTCCCGAAATAGTAATGCGCTTTCCAAGATTTTTTGGCTAATAATTTTTCGATATAAAGTGCCACTTCTAAAGGTTGGGTTCCTTCATCTACGTGAGCATTCATCACAGAATACACTTTTTCGTATATTTTTTTATAAGGTTCAGAGATTTGAGTTTTAACTCTATTTTCAGCAATTTTAGTTTTAATATCGCCCAAATGTAAACTACAAATTTCTACATTCCATTGATAAACTTCGTAACGCATTGCTTCCGTCACTTTATCTAAAGCCGCTTTTGAAGCCGAATAAAATCCACGAAACGGAAGTCCCATTTCAGAACCAATACTCGAAATATTAATGATTTTCCCAGATTTTTGTTCACGCATTTTTGGCATTACAGCACTCATCATTTGAACTGCACCAATTAAATTCAGATTAAATAACTCTGAAATATTTTCTTTGGTAGAATCTTCTATCGGACCAGGCATTCCTTTTCCTGCATTATTGATGAGAACATCTATTCTAGTTTCCGTTTTCAGAATTTCTGAAATGGCAGCTTGAACTTGTGCGTTATCTGTAATATCTGTTGGTATCGTAGTGAAATATTCACTTTCTACATTTTTTCGACTTAAGCCAAAAACTTTGTGCCCTTTTTTGCCGAAATATTCAGCCAAAGTAAAGCCAATTCCTGTTGAAGTTCCGGTGATGATGATTGTTTTAGATTGTTGCATTTTTATGAAAAAATATTTTATGAATTCTGAAAGGAAGAATAATTACCCAAATTAATATATTATTAAAAAATGACAAATTTAAACTATGAAGTTTTATTAAATAAAGATAGCTATCATAATGATTTATAGGATTATCATACCAAGATAAATCTTTTCTTTCTGTGATGTTATAATACCAAAATAAAATATTAAAAATTATTAATACTATAGTTGTAAACTTATTTTCAATTCTAATACTTAATATAAATATCAACAAAATAATTATTGAATATATTTTGGGTTGTCCATCAAATTCCCAAAATTTTATTCCTTCAATAAAAACCAATAATAAACATACAGCCAAAACTGTTGAAATAAAGTTTTTGGTATAAATATTTACACTCAAAAAAGTGGAAAAATCTATTTTCATTATTTAATTATCACAAGGTTCATCAATTTAAAATTATTGAGACGCTTTGCTTTTTCAAGATAAATATTTTTAATCTAAATTTTCTTTTTCTACAAATACTATAATTTTGTCTTTATCAATTCTACAAAAAATAGAATCTCCTATTTTTCTTTCAACAGTATAGATTTTTGAATTGTATTTAATTCTGTCTGAATTTATTACTTTTAAATCCAATATTTTGAATCCTTTATCTTCTTTCAAATAATGATTTTCGGAATCAAAGCTTATAACCAAAATACTCTCAACAGTTGGAACTATTTTTTTTATCAAAACTTGATTTCTATACACTAATTTACTATCAAAAAGGTATTTTTTCCCTTTATAAAAGACATAACAATTTTTTGGATATAAACTATAAGCATCAAATTCTGCCGTAATTACTTGATAATCTTTTTTAACAAAAAAAGAAGCAGTAAATACAATTCCAATAAGAATTAGTATTAATAAAAAGAATTTTTTCATTTGCATAATTTAAAAGCCTTTGCATTCTCCGTGTAAAAACTACGTGAACTCTATGTTATTGCCTCTTCGTAATTTCAAAAAAATCCTTCCAAAAATCTGGATAAGATTTTTCTACTACGTCTTCGTTTTGTATATTCAATTCTTTCACCAAAGCAAAAGGCGCAAAACTCATTGCCATTCTGTGATCATTATAAGTGGTGATAGAAATATCATTTTTTGGTTCAAAAAACGCTAAAGATTTGATGGAATTTTCTGTAATTTCTGTGGTACAACCAATTTTTTCTAATTCGTTTTGCAATGCAACCAATCTGTCTGTTTCCTTCACTTTCAAAGTTCCTAAACCAGAAATTTCAAAAGGCAATTTCAGCGCAACACACGTCACACAAACGGTTTGTGCAATGTCTGGACAATCATTCATATCCAAAACAAATTTTTCAGGATATTGAAAACCACTATCTGGAACCAGCGTGATGAGATGTTCAGCAGCGTCTGAAATGGTATTTACTCCGAAAAATTTAAGATAAATATTTTTAAGCGCAGAATCTCCTTGCAAAGAAAAGGCGTAGAAACTTTTCAGATGAATTCTTTTCTTTCCAATTGCTGCCAAAGAATAGAAATAAGACGCTGAACTCCAATCACTTTCTACCGTGTAATGCTTGATTTTAGACGAATGAAAATGCACATCTAATTGTTGGTTCAACAGAGATGAATCTGTACTTAAAATTTTAATTAAATTGCCTTCAAAACGAGTTTCAATACCGATATCTTTTAAGATTTTCAACGTCATTTTGATGTAAGAACGAGATGTAATTTCGCCTTGTAATTCTATTTCTAAACCGTTTTCTAAACTTGCACCAATCAATAATAATGAAGTTATAAACTGTGAAGAAATATTGGCAGGAATTTTTACAAAATTTTTCTCAATTTTCTTTCCGTGAATTTCTAATGGCGGAAAACCTTCGTTTTCAAGATAATTAATTTCTGCGCCTAACTCACGTAATGCATCAACCAAAGGTTTTATTGGTCTTTGTTTCATCCGTTCAGAACCTGTGAGAATGGTTTTTCTACCTTCTTGAATCGCATAAAAAGACGTTAAAAAACGCATTGCAGTTCCTGCGTGGTGAATATCCACTGTTTCAGAATCTTCGTTGAGTGCTTTTTGCAACAATTGAGTATCTTGGCTGTTTGATAGATTTTCTATTTTTAAATCTCCGAACAATTTACCCAAAATCAAAAGTCGGTTCGAAATACTTTTCGAACCTGTGATGGCAACGGTTTTTCCGTCTAGTAATTTTACTTTTTCTATCTTCATTAATACAACAATTTATTTAAATTTTATACCAGTTTACACTGATTGAGTAAATTTTCTATCTTGGAATTTCTATACTTTCTAAAATTTGTTTGATGATTTCATCGGCAGTTAAACCTTCCATTTCACGTTCTGGAGAAACCATTACTCTGTGTCTTAAAACACTTACCGCAGCTTCTTTAATATCTTCCGGAGTTACGAAATCTCTACCTCTAATTGCAGCGAAAGCTTTACTTGCCATAAGAAGCGCTAAACTTGCTCTTGGCGAAGCTCCTAAATATAAAAACTGATTTTCTCTAGTATTCACCGTGATTTTCGCAATGTATTCTAGTAAATGAGGTTCTACAATGATTTCTTTTACCAAATTTTGGAAATTCTTCAACTGATTTCCAGAAATTACCGATTGTACTTGAGAAATTTTATCGTCTAATCTATTTTCGTGATGGTTTTTCACGATTTCCATTTCTTGAGAAAGATTAGGATAATCTACATTAATTTTAAACAAAAATCTGTCTAATTGCGCTTCAGGAAGTCTATACGTTCCTTCGTGTTCTATAGGATTTTGAGTAGCAACTACCAAAAATGGTTGTTCCATTTTGTAGAGCGTTCCGTCCATTGTAATTTGGCGTTCTTCCATCACTTCGAAAAGTGCGGCTTGCGTTTTTGCAGGAGAACGGTTAATCTCATCAATCAAAATAAAATTAGAGAAAATAGGTCCTTTTTTGAATTCAAATTCGGTGTTTTTAACATTGAAAACGGAAGTCCCCAAAATATCTGAAGGCATTAAATCTGGGGTAAATTGTATTCTGCTGAAACCTACAGAAATGGTTCTTGCCAATAATTTTGCAGTGATGGTTTTCGCAACACCAGGAACACCTTCTATAATCACGTGTCCGTTAGAAAGCAATGCTACCAAAAGATGCTCAATCATAGATTCTTGTCCTACAATTACTTTAGCGATTTCAGATTTTACTTTGGCAAGACTTTCGCTCAATTCTGTCATATCAATTCTTGAGTGAAATTCTGTCGCAGTTGGTTGTTCTACAGATGGTTGCTCTACGTTTTGTGACTCCAAATTTTGGTTATCCAAGTTTTCCATTTTCTAAATATTTTTTATTTCACGCAATGTCGCAAAGATTTTCGCAATGCGCGCAATGTTTTTTCTAAATTACTAAATTCCAAAAAATTAGCACTTATACAAAGTTATTTTAAAATTTCGTTTAAAGCTTTATTTAATTTAATCAAATCTTCATTAATGACTTGTGCAGAAGGATTTAATGATTTTTTAATTAAAATAACGGCTTCATTTATTTTTTCAGGAGATTTCCCTGTTTTTAGTTGTAATTTTTTCTCAAATTCTTCGTCTAAATTCTGAGTATCGATTAAAAGTTCAGTTCTTACTCTGCTCAAAAAATACTGTGACTTTTTTGCCATCATATCGTGAAAGTCTCCTTCTTGCATATATAAATTCCCGATGGTTCTTATAAATTCTATAGATTTATTTTTAAGAGGCTCTATGATTGGGACGATTCTTTGTCTTCGCTTTGCATTAAAAATAATGAAAAGCAGAATCGAAAATACAAAAATATACCACGCATTTCGTAAACCTGGTTTAGACAAAATAAAGTCTAAAAAAGGAAACCACGATGACGATTTTTCTCGGTAAGCATTATGAAACCAATAGGTTTCTCTATCTGGTAAAAGCGAAAATACATCTTGAATATAATTCTGATTTTGCTTTTTTAAAATATGATAATTGGTAACAATTAGAGGTTCTGAGTGGAGATAAAAATGTCCTTTCCCGAAATTAACTTTAATAAAGTTAGCAGCAGAACCTATATCGAAATCTTCAGAAGTTTCATAATATTCTTCTCCTAAAATTTCAGTTTTATTAAGATTCATCTTAGAAAAAATACCGTGAGCTTGGTCTTTATCAATCACCAAACTATCGTAAGGCACTTTTTCGTCAGTAAGATAGATGTTACTTTCTTCTCCGTAATTGAAATCTCGGTGTTCTATCTCTAAAGTATCTTGCAATTCTTGCGGAAATTCTTCTGCCAAAATCATAGCATCTGAACCTTTAGAAACTTGATTGAGGATTTTTCCCCAAGAAAGCGCATCAAGCTCAGATTCAATAATTAAAATATTATGTGGTTTTAGATTTTTCTTTTTTTCATAAAAAGCATAAGGCGATTTTTCTATGCTTTCTATTTTATTTTTGAAAAGTGTTTTAAATTCTTTATTAAAAACAAACAAACCATAAGGTGATTTTTCTGTGGTAGAAAAATTCTTGTCCCAACTTATTTCTCTCTCGCTGCTAAGATTGATAAGCACAATCAGCAAAAAGAGCACAAATAAAATGATTCCTATGGTTTTGTAGTTTTTCATTTAAATATTCGCTTCAAATTTCTTTTTTAATTGTAGATAAGCTTCTTCATTGATTTTGAATTCTCCGTACCAAACGTATTCAAAAATGTAAAGCAATTCTGCAAAATTGGTTTTAGAAGATTCGGATTTTAATTCTTTTAAATAATCGTGATTGGTTTTTTCGGTATTCCAATCTATTTGTTTTTTGTCTGAAAGTTTTTTCAAAACATTCAAAAATTGGTATCGAATTGCCGAACGAAAATCTTTATTTTTCTCCGCATTCATTAATTTTTCTCTAAAATCTATTTCGTGGATATTTTCTATAATTTCCTCGTCTTCGATAGAAATTGTCTTCTTGTTTTTACGGAAAAGGAAGTTTCCTTCTTTAGAAATAAAATAACTGATGAGGATGTACAACACAAATCCTAGAACCAAAAAGCCAAAGATTTTTAAGAAAACTCCTGCCCAAAATCCATCTTGATTCCCAAATAAATCTCTTAACCATTTTCCTAAACCATCCCAACCTGTTTCTTTGGGTTTTGAAGTGGTATAATTAAAATCGTCTGATTGGTATTTTTTTCTGAAATCGTCTTTAAATTTTCTGTTGTAATGAGGATTATCTGTATTATAACCAGACCTAATCACAGAATCTACCACCTTTGCATCATTATAGGTTTTTTGATAAGCGGAATCTGATTCTAATACTTGATTATAATTTTCCTGAGCTTCACCAAAAGTAAAACTTAAAAAAACAATTAAAAAAGTGTAGAATCTGCGAGTCATTAGTTTAAAAAAATCAAATAGAATGATGGTTTCTTAGTTTTTTGTTGACGATAAAAGGATAATAAATATAGTAATAACTGATGATAAATAGCGTCCCAAAGATAATAAAAAGGTTGATTCCTAAATTCATTTTCAGCGCATATCTGGTTACATAACCTTCTAAAATTCCTGCAAAAATGGTAAAAGGAACCGTGCTTAGAAATATCTTGAAACTATCTTTAAAACCTCTTTTAAAAGAATTAATTCTAGAAAAAGTTTTCGGAAAAAGAATAGAAGCTCCTAAAACCAAACCTGCCATTGTTTCTATCACCATAGAAAAAATCTCGAAAACACCGTGAACCCATATTCCTCTTGCACTTTGTCCTAAAACACCTTGTGTTAGAAAAAAATATTGAAAAGAACCTACCATTATGCTATTAAACATTGCAAAAAGCACCGTCCCTATTCCTGCAAAAAGTCCATAAATATAGAGTTTGAGCCCTACCATTAAATTATTTTGGATAATATACAAAGTACTTCCCCAGTTAGAACCACTTTCATAAACACCAATCGGATTACCTTTTTTAATGTTTTCAATCGTCATATTTACATAATCTTCACCTAGAATCATCGTTACAAAATCTTTGTCGTAATGTGATGAAACAACGCCAATCAAAATAAAAATAGTAAACAAACTGAATGCAAAAAAAAGATACTTTCTGTAATGATATACCAACAGCGGAACTTCTGTCTTAAAGAAATACAAAAATCTATTTTCCTCTACTCTTTTGGTCTTATAAATTTTCTGGAAAATAAGCGTAGAAAGGTGATTAAGATAAACCGTGGTTTTACTTTTTGGGTAATAGGTCTTGGCAAAAGACAAATCATTAACAAGGTTAATGTATAGAGACGACAATTCATCAGGATTTTTTTTCAATTTTCCTGAAATTACGTGCTCAATTCCCAACCATTTTTCTTTATTTTGCTTAATAAAAGCTACCTCTCTCATAATCTATTGCTAAAATAATAAAAAAATGGCTCAAATTGACATCAATACTTCACAAAATGTAAATTTAACCTTTACAACCGCCAATATTGGCGAAAGATTTTTAGCTTTTGTAGTAGATAACATCATTAAAATTGTATTTTTCTATATTCTAGTCTATCTTTTAGAAGACGCTCTTAACCTTAGAGCCTATGTTGCAAATTGGGACAGTTTCTCTCTGGAAGGACTTAATGTAATCGTAGGACTGCCTCTGCTTTTTTACACATTAGTTTTCGAAAGTTTAATGGAAGGACAAACTCCTGGTAAAAAACTCCTTAAAATAAAAGTAGTGAAAATTGATGGATTTCAGGCGAGTTTTCCAGATTATTTAATTCGTTGGGTTTTTAGAATGGTAGATTTAGGATTGTTTTTCATTCCAGGCTTCATCAGTATGATTGTCACCAAAACCAACTCTAGGCTAGGAGACATCGCTTCCGGAACCGCCGTTATTTCTCTTAAAAACAACATCAATATTTCGCATACTATTTTAGAAAAAATTAGCAATGATTATGTTCCTACGTTCCCTCAGGTAATTTCTCTTACCGATAATGACGTGAGAATTATCAAAGAAAATTTTGTAAAAGCCAAAGAATCTCAAGACAAAAAAATCATCTCAAAATTAGCCAATAAAATTCTAGAAATTTTAAAACTTAATAGAGACGACATCCCTCTCACCGAAAGTAAATTCATAGACACTATCATAAAAGATTATAATTTCTATACAGGTAAAGACGTTTAATTTTTGGGCAGCTATTTCCGACCTCCGTCCCCCGCTTTTTTGTAAATTTACCAAAGCTCAATCCCTTAAAAATTTACAAAAAGAGCTCCACTCAGGTCTGGGTTGCACCATTCAACCAGTAATCACTAAAATCATAAAAAATGAATACATCCTTTGAAAATCACAAAAACAGAAACGGCGGTTTCATCTCTCTTAAAAATGAAACCGAAGAAATTGGCAGAGCTACTTATACCATTTCCCCCGAAAATAATTTATTAATTATTTCTTACGTAATGGTATATCCCAAATTTGGCGGACAAGGTTTCGGAAAAAAATTAGTAGAAGAATCTATACAATTTGCCAGAGAAAACAATTGGCAAGTAAACCCGCATTGTTCTTATGCACGTTCTGTAATGACGAGAATGCAAGACATAGAAGATGTTTTTTCAAAATAAAAAAAGTCGCAAAAACTTGCGACTTTTTAGTTTTATAGAGAATCCATCAATTCATCTGTAATTTCCATATTGTGGTAAACGTTTTGCACATCATCATCTTCTTCGAAACGATCTAGCATTTTCATATTTGCTTTAAACTGTTCCTCGCTTACTTCCTTTGTATTGTTGGCAATTCTTTGCAATTCTGCACTTTTAGCTTCAATGCCTAGTTCGTCTAATTTATGAGACATAGAACCAAAATCTTCAAATGCAGTAGTAATCATCACTTCCTCTGCATCGCTATCAATTTCTTCTGCACCCCCATCAATCATTTCCATCTCAAAATCGTCCCAATCTATTTTGATTAAAGATTTATCAATGGTAAATATTCCTTTTCTATCAAAAATAAAAGCTAATTCACCATTTTTACCAAGATTTCCATCAAATTTATTAAAAATTGCTCTTACATTAGCCACTGTTCTGGTAGGATTATTGGTAGTACATTCTACGAAAAATGCTACACCACCTTGTCCGTAACCTTCATAAGTAACCTCATCATAATGTTCAGCATCTGCACCAGAAGCTTTCTTTATTGCTCTTTCTACATTATCTTTAGGCATATTAGCACCTTTAGCATTTTGAATGCATCTTCTAAGAGCAGGGTTAGATTCAGGATCAGGACCGCCAGCTTTTACAGCGATAGCGATATCTTTCCCAATTTTTGAAAAAGTTTTGGCCATTTTATCCCAACGAGCCATCTTTGAAGCTTTTCTATATTCGAATGCGCGTCCCATAATTATAAATTTAC
Organism: Flavobacteriales bacterium UBA1937; assembly: GCA_002337005.1. Taxonomy (GTDB): domain Bacteria; phylum Bacteroidota; class Bacteroidia; order Flavobacteriales; family Weeksellaceae; genus Cloacibacterium. The sequence continues at coordinate 23,696 of DDFD01000017.1, forward strand.
GAATGCAAAAATACAAAATTTAACACAAAAAAACACCCTCAAAATTGAGGGTGTTTAAATTTATTTAGAAATATTAATTATTTCTTTTTTGCTTTTTTAGCTGGAGCTTTTTTAACTGGAGCTGGCACATCATTTTTAGCAGTAGAATCCCACTCTGCACCAGTAACATATTTCACTTCAACTTTTCTATCTACCAATCTTTCTGCATCAGTTGCTGTAACTGGCATTGTAGCTTCAGCAGAACCAACACCTTTAGATTTTAATGCATCTGCACTTACTCCTCTAGCTTCTAATGCAGCAACTACAGCAGCTGCTCTTTCTCTAGAAAGTTTTAAGTTTACAGCATCACTACCTTTTTTATCTGTATGACCTACTAATAGATAAGTGCCACCATCAGTTTTGATAAGATTAGCAGCAGCATCTAATTTTGCAGTAGATTCTGGTCTTAATGTAGCTTTACCAAAGTTAAATAAGATATCTTTTAGTTCTGCACTAGTTTCCTTAGCTGTCTCTTCTTTTGGTTTAGGACAACCATTGTATTTAGCTAAACCTGCTACATTAGGACAAGCATCATCTTTATCTAAGATACCATCACCATCTGTATCTGGCCAAGGACAACCTTTGTTTTCTGCAGGACCTGCAACTGAAGGACAAGCGTCATCTTTATCTAATACACCATCACCATCTGTATCTGGCCAAGGGCAACCGTTGTTTTCAACTGGACCTGCAACTTCAGGACAGTTATCATCTTTATCTGCAATACCATCACCATCAGTGTCAGGACAACCTTGGAATTGAGCTAAACCTGGTACATCTGGACATGCATCATCTTTATCTTTGATACCGTCTTTATCTCTATCATTATTACCAAATCTAAACAAGATAGAAGCACCTGCTTGCCAGAAATTAACTTTAGTAGATTTATCAACAGGAGTTGAAACATAGTCTCCTTGTAAATTTAAACCGAAGTTTTTAGTTAACCAAAAGTTAGCACCAACACCAGTAGCAACAGTAAAGTGATTTGCTTTAATTAAATCACCATCACTATTTACAGCACCTGTACCTTCATAGTCATGTCTTAGGTAGTTAGCACCTACTCTTAAATATGGATCAAACCAAGATTCTTCATTCCAAAAGCTAGCTAGTTTGAATTGTAAACCAAGACCAGTTTGTAAAAAGAATTCTTTACCCATTCCAATTTTCTTGTTATCTACGTTACCAACAGTAGTTTGCCAGTCTAAAACAAAATATTTGTTTAAGTTTCTAGCAACTGTTAATTTAGATAGAGGTGGAGTGATAGTAAAGTTGTTAATTTTATAAAGATCCCCACCATTACCACCGAAAGCAGTAGAGAAAACATCTCCAATCTTGCCACCAGCAGCAACGTGATTTTCTCCGTGTGCACCAACTCCAATAACCCAAGGGTTAGAAGTGGTCTGAGCGAAAGCAGTAGAGGCAAATGATAATGCCAATGCTGTAATTCCTAATTTTAGATTTTTCATAGAATTAAATGATTAAATAATTGATAATGCAAAATAAAAACAAATTCTCGTCATAAACAAAGTTTTTTTAAACTTTCTTAAGAATTCTGTCTAAATTTCTTTTATTTTCTCTGTTTTTTATTGTTTCTCGTTTATCAAAAAGTTTTTTCCCTCTACCAAGAGCGATAATGAGTTTTGCTTTCCCTCTGTCATTGATAAATAATTTAAGCGGCACAACAGTATTCCCTACATCTTTTAGTTTTCTTTCCCATTTTTGCAATTCTCTCTTGTGCAAAAGGAGTTTACGCTCTCTTTTTATCTTGTGATTATAGAATGTTCCTAATTTGTACTCATCTATGCTCATATTAATTACATATAACTCTCCATCAATAAATTGACAAAAACTTTCTGTAATAGATGCCTTAGAAGAGCGTAATGCTTTAATCTCAGTCCCAGTAAGAACAATACCCGCCTCTAACTGTTCGAGTATTTCATATTCGAATTTAGCCCTTTTATTTAGGATGTTTATTGTTTTTTCTATCTTCATAAACTCTACAGATTGAAGCAATTATTATTCCAAATATATGAATTTTATTGGTGAAATTTTGTTTTTGTTGTTATCAAAATGATACTCAGAAAATTAAAATTTAATATTCATCTTAATTTTTGAAACTCATATCCCAAAATCTTTTCTTAATTTTGCGCCAAATTTACAAAACTTTATGTTAACAGTATCTAATTTATCATTACAATTCGGGAAGAGAATTTTATTTGAAGAGGTAAACATCATGTTTACCAAAGGTAATTGCTACGGAATTATCGGTGCAAATGGTGCAGGAAAATCTACTTTTCTTAAAATATTAACAGGAAAACAAGAGCCTACCACAGGACATGTTTCCTTAGAACCAGGTAAGAGAATGTCTGTACTAGAGCAAGATCACTTTGCCTATGACAACTTCACCGTTCTAGAAACCGTACTAAGAGGAAATAAAAAACTATATGAGATAAAAGAAGAAATGGATGCGCTCTATGCTAAGCCAGATTTTTCTGATGAAGATGGTATAAAAGCTGGTGAACTTGGCGTAATTTATGACGAAATGGGTGGCTGGAATGCAGAATCTGATGCGCAAACAATGCTATCTAATGTAGGAATAAAAGACGAAATGCACTGGCAAATGATGGGTGAGCTAGAAAATAAAGACAAAGTAAAAGTCTTATTAGCACAAGCATTATTTGGAAACCCAGATGTTTTAATTCTTGACGAGCCTACCAATGACTTAGACATTGATACTATTTCTTGGTTAGAAGATTTCTTAGCAGATTACGAAAACACTGTTATTGTGGTATCTCACGACCGTCACTTCTTAGACACTGTTTGTACACACATTGGTGATTTAGACTACTCAAAATTAAATCTTTATACTGGTAATTATTCTTTCTGGTATCAAGCATCTCAATTAGCAACCAGACAGCGCCAACAAGCAAATAAAAAAGCGGAGGAAAAGAAAAAAGAACTACAAGATTTCATTGCTAGATTTAGTTCAAACGTTGCTAAGGCTAAACAAGCAACCGCTAGAAAGAAAATGATTGATAAACTAAATATAGACGATATAAAGCCTACTTCTAGAAGGTATCCTGCAATCATTTTCGAGATGGAAAGAGAAGCGGGAGACCAAATCTTAGAAGTAAAAGATTTAGAAAAAACCAAAGATGGTGAATTGCTTTTCTCTAATTTAGACTTCAAACTTAAGAAAGGAGATAAGGTAGCCATCATTTCTAAAAACTCTTTGGCTATTTCAGAATTTTTCCAAATTCTTTCCGGAAGTTCTGCCGCAGACAAAGGAGAATTTAATTGGGGAGTTACTACCAATCAGTCTTATATGCCATTAGATAATACAGAATTCTTCCAAGATAAAAGTTTAAATTTAGTAGATTGGTTAAGACAGTTTACTAAAAATGACGAAGAAAGACATGAGGAATTTATGCGTGGTTTCTTAGGCAGAATGCTTTTCTCAGGAGACGAAGCGCTTAAATCTTGCACCGTGCTATCTGGTGGTGAAAAAATGAGATGTATGTTCTCTAGAATGATGTTACAAAAAGCGAACATCCTTCTTCTAGATGAACCAACCAACCACTTAGACCTAGAAAGCATTACTACTCTTAACAACTCATTATCAAATTTCAAAGGCAATATTTTGTTGGCATCTCATGACCACGAAATGCTACAAACTGTTTGTAACAGAATCATAGAACTTACTCCAAAAGGTGCTATTGACAGAGATATGACTTATGACGAATATCTGGAAGATAAAAAAATAAAAGAATTACAACAACAAATGTATTCTTAAGCTAGATATCGAAAGCTGGAAGTTAAAAACAAAACCGTTCAATTTTTTTGAGCGGTTTTTTTGTACTTTTGTCAAAAATATTATGATTGAAGAACTCATCAAAAGATACAAAGATTATTCTGACCTTCAATTAATAGAAGTTTATAAAAATAAAGAAAACTACACAGAAGAAGCAAGAAAAGCTCTTGAAATTGTTATTAATGAAAAAGGAGGATTATCACTGCTCCAAGAAAATTATAACAAAGTTCATGAAATAGATGAAGAGAAAAGAAAAATAGAAGCACAGATTATCTTTTTAAAAAATAAAGGAAATAGTAAAGATAAAATCTTCAATAGTTTAAAATCTGAAATAGTTTCTAAATCCGAAATCAATGAAATTCTTGAGGGAAAATTTAAAGAAATAGAAACTCACGAAAAAGACTTACAAATAAAACCCAGAACTGTTATTGGCAGTATTTTAGGCGCTGCAATTGGTGGTACAATTGGCGGTATTTTGTGGGGCTTACAAATGATTTATTCTGCACATATTTTTTATATTTTCGGGTTGGGTCTTGTAATGCTTTCTTATAGTGTAATAAAATTTTTTACAAAGCAAAGTAAAAGCAATATTGTAGTACTCTTTCTTACTATATTATCTGTAATATACGCATTGGTTCTTGGTTTCTTTTTATACGGGATTTTTGGATATAGAGGAGTTAATCCTCTTATAAATTAAATAATTATCACAAAAAAATCTCTATCTTTTTAGCCACAAATTTTCACTAACTTTGCATTTATGAGTTTAAAATGGATATACAAACTTGAACCAGACGAAGAAATTGTAGATAGTATAAGTTCTTCTATTGGCTTCGGAACTCTAGAGTCTAAAATATTGGTTTTAAGAGAAATTGATAATTATCAAAAAGCTAGAGAATTTTTCAAACCAAAATTAGAAGACATTCATAGTCCTTTTCTAATGGCTGATATGCAAAAAGCGGTAGAACGTATAGCCTCTGCTATAGAAAATGGAGAAAAAATCTTAGTTTACGGAGATTATGATGTAGATGGTACTACTGCGGTAGCTCTTATGTACCTTTACCTTTCTAAAATTGTTAGCAAAAAATATCTTGATTTTTACATCCCTGATAGAAACTTAGAAGGATACGGAATTTCTGATGAAGGCATAAACTACGCCAAGGAAAACAATTACAGCCTTATCATTGCGCTAGACTGTGGCATAAAAGCCATTGATAAGATAGATTACGCCAATTCTCTTGGTATAGATTTCATCATTTGTGATCACCATTTACCTGGTGATGAATTGCCAAAAGCTTGTGCGGTCTTAGACCCTAAAAGAAATGATTGCAGATATCCTTACAAAGAGCTTTCTGGCTGCGGGGTTGGTTTTAAACTATGTCAAGGACTTAATACAATATATAAAATTCCAGAAAGTGAATTATTTGATTTAACAGATTTGCTTGCTATTTCTATTGCAGCTGATATTGTTGCGATGACTGGCGAGAATAGAGTTTTGGCAAAACTAGGTCTTAAAACGTTAAGAAAAACTAGGAATTTAGGATTGAGACTTCTCATTCCTCAAGAAAAAATTTCTACGTTTGACATCTCCAATATTGTTTTCGAGATTGCCCCTAAGATTAATGCGGCTGGTAGAATCTCTCACGGTAAAGCTGCTGTAAAACTAATGATTTCTGAGAATCTGAAACAAGCACATCAAATTGTAGGAGATATACTAGACCTTAATGATTCTAGAAGAGAGTTAGATGCCAATATCACCATCTCTGCTACCAACCAGGTAATAGAAACCAATCAAGAAAAAAATTGTTCTACCATCGTTTATCATCCAGAATGGAACAAAGGTGTAATAGGCATTGTAGCATCTAGACTTACCGAAGTTTACTATAAACCTACCCTAGTTTTCACCGATGGGAACAATGGCGAAATGGTAGCTTCTGCCAGAAGTGTCTCAGATTTTGATGTGTATGAAGCACTAGATCTTTGTAGTGAATATTTCTTGAAATTTGGTGGTCATCAAGCAGCTGCTGGGCTTTCTATGGAAAAAGATAAATTCGAGGATTTTAAAATTAAATTTGAAAAAATAGTTTCAGAAAAAATTCAGGAACATCAGAAAGTACCTTCTATAAGCATAGATACTACCATTGAAATAGAAGACCTTAATCGTGATTTTTTTAATTTTCATAGAAAATTAGCTCCTTTTGGTCCGCACAATATGAAACCTGTTTTAGAATTAAAAAATCAAAAAGTTTCTGGTTATGTAAAAACAATGGGCAAAGATGGTGGGCATTTAAAGTTCTACATTCATCAGCCAGTTTCGGGCAGAAATATAGAGTGTATCGGTTTCAAATTAGGTGATTATATGGAAGATTTTAAAACCAAATCTTTCGACCTGGCTTTTACCGTAGAAGAAAACCACTGGAAAGGAAATGTAACGTATTATTTGAATATTCGTGATGTGAAATTTCATTAGAGATACGAGATACGTGTTACGAGGTAATAACTTGGAATTCAAAACTCGAACTTATAATTTATGAAAAAAATCGGACTATTTTTCGGTTCTTTCAATCCCATACATATTGGGCATTTGATTTTGGCAAACTACATTTTAGAAAACTCTGATATGGAAGAGCTTTGGTTGGTAGTGTCTCCACAAAATCCTTTTAAAGACAAAAAATCTCTTTTGAGTGACCACAACAGGCTAGATATGGTGCAATTGGCGGTAAAAAACTACCCTAAAATGCGTGCCTCTAATATAGAATTTTCTTTGCCAAAACCTAGTTATACGATAGATACACTTACTTATCTCAAAGAAAAATATCCTGATTATTCCTTCGCATTGATTATGGGAGAAGACAACCTAGAAAGTTTGCCCAAGTGGAAGAATTCTGAAAAATTGATTTCAGACTATCAAATTATTGTTTATCCTAGAACCTTTGAAGGAGAAAAAAAAGACAGTGAATACCTAAAACATCAAAATATCCATCAAATAAATGCTCCAGTTATAGAACTTTCCGCCACTGAAATCCGAAATATGATTAAAGAAGGTAAAAATGTAAGACCTATGCTTCCGCCAGAAGTCTTTGAATATTTAGATGGGAGCAGTTTTTATAAATAAGTTGGGAGATGGATGATAGTCAAAACACTTTATTTGTTTTTTTAAGAGTCTGAATTTTCATGAAAGAATATAAAATTTTTCTTGATGACATTTTAATTGGAACTACAAATTTTGAATTTGCAGACGTTCCTATGGGAGTTGTTTTTGGTAAAGTAAGTTTTATTGATATTAAAAATTTATATAAATTTTTCAAAGAATATTGTGACAAAAACGGAATTGATTACCATTTAAATAATGAAGAAAAATATATCCAAACTTTTGATTTAAAGCAAATAAAAATCAAAAGTAAAGATTCTGATTTTATTAAAAATGGTGCCTCTTTTTGTGGTTGTGATGAAGATTTTCAAATTGAAATGTACAATATTTCTTCTGAAATTATGAAATCTGAATTTTCGCATCATTACTATAATTGTTATGGAGAAGCAGATTAAATCTTTATTTTTGTAACTCTTAAGCCCGAATCTTATAACTCGTAACTCAATGAACTTCATAGAAAAATTTTTCTCAAAATATCCCCAAGAAAAACTCACAAAATGGTTTCATCAGGCTTGTATTGCCGAAGCAATCTCTTGGTTGCTTTTATTCTCTGCAATGGTGTGGATTCGGGAAGATAAAGACGGGATTTTACCTATTGTTTACATCAGCATAATGGGAAGTCTGCATGGTCTGTTTTTTACACTATACTTGCTTTTGGCAATTCCTGCCAGAAAAATTTATACGTGGGATGACGAAGATTCTATTTTTGCACTTTTAGCTGCATTTTTTCCGTTGGCTACCATTTGGATTGAAAAAAAATTGGCGAGATTTGATAGAGAATAGACAATCTTATTCTATTGATAATAAGATTTCTGAAACCATCTATTCACAAAATTAAAACTTAGATTAATGCTGTTGTAATTTTCCTTAATCACCGCACTACTCATCCCTCTAATACCGTAGCTGTAACCCACATTAAGCATAAAGCCATTCTTAAAAGGAATTCCTAATCCTGCGGAAGCTTCTATTTTATCAATTTTCACTGAACTGATTTTGTAATATCCGGTATCATAATTTATGCCGAATCGATAAGAAAACCCATCAGAAACAGAGGTGAAATTTCTCTTTTGTGGTAAAATTTCTAATCCTAATGCGTAAATATTTTGGTTATAATATTTTTCATAGGTAGAGCTATATTTTATCCCTTCCCAGTTCTTATTTTGAAAATCTGCTGTAAATAAAAGTTTATTTTTATGTAGATAACTTACACCAATACCATATTCCTGAGGAAGATAAGTGTTTCCGATAGTGTATTTTATATCTCTCACTGTTTCGCTATCAAGATTATGAGTTTCTTTGAGAGTTCCTGTTCCGGTGAGCTTTGTTTTTAAATCAAAAGTTCCACCTATTGATAAACTGCTTAAATTGTCTTTAAAGGATTTTTTATAAAAAAAACCAATTTGAGAACCAAAACCAGTATAGTATTCATTTTTCATAATCTTAACATCGGAAAGTGTAGAAGAACCTATGGCTATATTTTCTGTTCTTGTTATACTTCCGAAGTTATTTCTAACCTTTAATCCTAATGAAAAATTTTTCAAAACTTTGTAAGAAGCACCTAATGCAACATTTGCTATTCCTCCACTTCCTTCTAGATAAACAGGATATTCTATGCTAGAACCTTCTATTGGGGCTTTGGTCGTTATTTTATAATCTGAAGTAGATGTAGGTTGCAAACTTGCGGTAAAAAAAACCTTTGGAGAAATTCTAAAGCCCATTCCCAAGTTATTATAATTAGAAAGAAATCTCTTGTCTTTATTATCTCCACTGGTAGTAGTGTTGTATTTTATAACTCCACCTACATCAAAAATCACTATTCCTGGAATAAAAGCTACATTAGTAGCGGGATTTTTAAAATTAATATTACTTTCAGAATCTAGAGCAAGACCTGTACCTCCTAGAGAGAGATTTCTGGTGTTATCTACATTATCCATTATTCCTAATCCGAAATAAGAATAGGCAGAGGCGCTCTGTGATTTATATAAAAATGCAATGAGCAAAAAGCTCGCGGTTAATATTTTTTTATTCATTT
>DDFD01000075.1:0-58002 GCA_002337005.1 Flavobacteriales bacterium UBA1937
CAAACACAATAGAAAATTTAAAAACAGATGGTAATGCCTTTTCAAAATCAAAAATTAGACTGCCTAAAAATACCAAAACGAGCATCACACCAAATGAAATTCCTAGTTTTTTTGGTAATGGCAGGTTAGGATTATCTAAGTAATAAGCCAATCCCCAAGCTAATCCAAATGCAAAACCGTAAAAAAGTTCTAACCATAATCCGCCACTTTCGAGTAAAAAATGATTGATAAAAAAACTGATTAAAGTTCCTGCAAGTGTGTAGATTAGAGCTCTTTTCATTTCTAAAAATTTTTGCAAAAGTAATTAATTTAAAAATTACCTCGAATTTTTTATATTTGAAACCAATCTAAAGTAAATATGAACACAGAAAAATATCAACCCAAAAATAAAGTAAGAGTAGTTACCGCAGCTTCATTATTTGATGGACACGATGCAGCAATTAATATTATGCGCAGAATGATTCAAGCAACTGGTTGCGAAGTCATTCATCTAGGGCACGATAAATCTGCCGAAGAAGTTGTAAACACTGCAATTCAGGAAGACGCTAATGCGATTGCACTTACCTCTTATCAAGGTGGTCACAACGAATATTTTAAATACATCTACGATTTATTAAGAGAAAAAAATTCGCCTCAAATCAAAATTTTTGGAGGCGGAGGCGGCGTAATTCTTCCCGAAGAAATTAAAGATTTAATGGACTACGGAATTGATAGGATTTATTCACCAGACGACGGTAGAGAAATGGGTTTGCAAGGGATGATAGATGATTTGGTGCAAAAATCTGATTTTGCAACAGGTGAAAACATTTCAGTTTCAGATATTGAAAATATTAAATTTGAAGATGCTAAATCAATCGCTCAAGTCATTTCGGCAGTAGAAAATTTCTCTGATGAAAAACCTGAACTGGTTTCAGCACTTAAAGAAAAAGCAAAAAATTACAATATTCCCATCATCGGAATCACAGGAACTGGCGGTGCTGGAAAATCTTCTCTCACAGATGAATTGGTGCGTAGATTTTTAAGAGCCAATCCAGATAAAAAAATCGCTATAATTTCTGTTGATCCAAGTAAAAAGAAAACAGGAGGTGCACTTTTGGGTGATAGAATTAGAATGAATTCTATTAATGACAAACGTGTTTATATGCGTTCTATGGCAACTCGTGAGAACAATGTTTCGGTGTCGCCTTATATTCATTCTGCGTTGGATGTTTTGAAAATTTCAAATCCTGATATTATCATTTTAGAAACGTCGGGAATTGGTCAATCTGGTTCAGAAATTACCGAAATTGCAGATGTTTCGATGTATGTAATGACACCAGAATACGGTGCTTCTACTCAATTGGAAAAAATTGATATGTTGGATTATGCAGATTTAATTGCTCTCAATAAATCCGATAAACGTGGCGCTCTTGATGCTTTACAAGCGGTAAGAAAACAGTTTCAAAGAAATCATACTTTGTTTGAAAAACCTTTGGAAGAAATGCCTGTTTTTTCTACAAAGGCTAGTCAGTTCAACGATTGGGGAACTACAGAAGTTTATAATCAATTAATTAAAAAATTAAACTCAAAATTTTCAGAATTAAATTTAAATGAATATTCTGAACAAAACGTTTCTGAAGATTCTACCATTATTCCTCCAAAAAGAGTGCGTTATCTTTCTGAAATTGTGGATAATAACAAAAACTACGACAAACATATAGAAGAACAAGCCTTAATTGCTAAAAAAATGTATCTGATTGACGGTGCAAAAGCCTTAATAGAAGATGACGAACATACTACCGATAAACTCGAAAAAGTATTTTTAAAAACAAAAAAAGAGCTTTCGGAAGAAAACCGATTGTTTCTACAAGGCTGGAAAAACTTCAAAGAAGAAATGAAGCAAGATAGCTTCTCTTACTTGGTTCGTGGAAAAGAAATTAAGGTAGAAACCAAATACGAAAGTCTTTCTCATCTTAAAATTCCAAAAATATCTTTACCAAGATTTCAAGATTGGGGCGATCTCATTCGTTGGAAAGGTCAGGAAAATGTTCCAGGAGCGTTTCCTTATACTGCGGGAATTTATCCTTTCAAAAGAACTGGCGAAGATCCTACAAGAATGTTTGCAGGAGAAGGCGGGCCAGAAAGAACTAACCGAAGATTTCACTACGTTTCTGCGGAGATGCCTGCAAAAAGACTTTCTACAGCTTTCGATTCTGTTACTTTATATGGTCAAGACCCTGCGTTACCACCAGATATTTACGGAAAAATTGGAAATGCGGGTGTTTCGATTGCGACTTTGGACGATGCTAAAAAATTGTATTCAGGGTTTGATTTAATTAATGCCTTGACTTCGGTTTCGATGACGATTAATGGACCTGCACCAATGATTTTGGCGTTTTTTATGAATGCGGCGATTGATCAAAATGTAGAGAAATATATTAATCAGGTTGAGGTTAAGGTTGAGTTTGAGAAAAAGTTAGAAGAAATTTTAAAAAATAAATTTGACGATAAAGGGTTAAAAAGACCAGTTTATCACGGAAATTTACCTGAAAGCAACAACGGATTGGGTTTAAAACTTTTAGGTTTAACAGGTGATGAAATATTAGACGCAGAAACCTACGAAAAAATTAAAAACGAAACCATCGCAACTGTTCGTGGAACAGTTCAAGCCGATATTTTGAAGGAAGATCAAGCACAAAATACTTGTATTTTTTCTACAGAATTTGCTTTGAGATTAATGGGTGATGTTCAGGAATATTTCATCGAAAATAAAGTTCGAAATTTTTATTCGGTTTCTATTTCTGGTTATCATATTGCCGAAGCAGGCGCAAATCCGATTTCGCAATTGGCATTTACTTTAGCAAATGGTTTCACGTATGTGGAATATTATTTGAGCAGAGGAATGAATATCAATGATTTTGCACCGAATTTATCCTTCTTTTTCTCGAATGGAATCGATCCAGAATATGCGGTAATTGGTAGAGTTGCAAGAAGAATTTGGGCAAAAGCGATGAAGGAAAAATATCACGCCAATGAACGTTCTCAAATGTTGAAATACCACATTCAAACTTCTGGGCGTTCTCTTCACGCGCAAGAAATTGATTTTAACGATATTAGAACAACTTTGCAAGCGCTTTATGCTATTTATGATAATTGCAATTCGCTTCACACCAATGCTTACGACGAAGCGATTACCACGCCAACTGAAGAATCAGTACGTAGAGCAATGGCAATTCAGTTGATTATCAACAAAGAACTCGGTTTGGCGAAAAATGAAAATCCGTTGCAAGGTTCTTTCATCATCGAAGAATTAACCGATTTGGTGGAAGAAGCAGTTTACGCAGAATTTGACAGAATTACAGAACGAGGCGGAGTTCTCGGCGCGATGGAAACGATGTATCAACGTTCAAAAATTCAGGAAGAATCGATGCATTACGAATGGTTGAAACATACCGGAGAATACCCAATTATTGGTGTAAATACTTTCTTGGGAAAAGACGGTTCGCCAACGGTTTTACCTGGAGAAGTGATTCGTTCTACCGAAGAAGAAAAGCAATTGCAGATTAAAAATTTACAAAATTTCCAGAAATCAAATGAAGATAAATCTGATGAATGGCTGAAAAGACTTCAACTTTCTGCCATCAACCAAAAAAATCTTTTTGAAGTGATGATGGAAGCTGTAAAATATTGTTCATTAGGACAAATTACTGACGCGCTTTTTGAAGTGGGCGGAAAGTATAGAAGGAATATGTAACCGAAATTTGGCTTTCAAATTAAAGTTAGAAATCTCTGAATTTTTCAGAGATTTTTGGTTTTTCTGCATCTTTTTGTAACTTTCCTCGTCTATTGTATGAACCTTAAAATTTTATACAATGAAAAATTCTAAAAACGATTGTACTTGCAACTGCGAAAATTGTAATAATGGAAATTGCCAAAATTGTACCTGTAAAAATTGTGACTGTAAATAAAACTGTAATGAACACCAAAGACGTTTGGAATATTTATCATAGAGATTTACAACAATTTATCATCAGCAAAGTAAAAGATTCATCTATTGCTGATGATATTTTGCAAGATACTTTTATTAAAATTCACACTAAATTGTCTACACTTCAAGAAGAGGATAAACTCAAGTCTTGGGTTTTCAGTATTGCTAGAAATTCGGTGTTAGATTTTTTTAGAGCATCAAATAATACGGTTTTTTTTGAAAAATTCGAAGAGATTGAAAATGAGACAGAAGAAAATTTAGGTGATCATTCTGCGCATGATTGCCTTCGAGGAATTATTATTAATCTTCCTAAAAAATATAGACAGCCATTGTTTCTATATGATATAAAAGGATTGAAACAAAGTGAAATTGCAAATCAGCTTCATCTTTCTTTACCTACCGTTAAATCACAGATACAGCGCGCTAGAAAACAAATTGCACAAGGTTTTATGGATTGTTGTGGTTTTGTAAAGAATGATAATGGACAACTTGTAGGAGAAATAAAACCAAAAGAAGAATGTAAAATTTGTAAATAATTTAATAGACTTTAACAATTATTTTTTGTTATTAATTAAAAATACATCTATATCTTTGAGCCGAAGAAAATTATTATGTAATGAATAACGAAAACGAGATTGTAGAAGACCTTAAAAACTGGAAAGAACTTATAAAACCATATGCTACTCCTGAAACTAAATTAGCTAAAAACCAAATATATAACACCTTTTTGCCTTTTGTTATGTTGCTGATTGCGGCAGCAATTGTATATGAGTATTCTATTTGGGCTACTATTTTTATTTCTCTTTTGGCAGGACTGTTTTTGACTAGAGTTTTTATTATTCAGCACGATTGTGGTCATCAATCTTTTTTCCCTGATAGAAAATTAAATGATACAATGGGATTTATTTCTAGTTTGGTTACTTGTATTCCTTATAGATATTGGGCTCGTTCTCATAATCACCATCATGCGCATCAAGGTCAGTTAGATACCAGAACCATAGGAGATGTTACATTGCTTACTGTTAAAGAATACAGCGAGCTTTCTAATTGGGGAAAAATTAAATACAGAATTTACCGTTCTGTGCCTGTAATGTTTGTGATTGGGCCAGTTTATTACATATTTATTCATAATAGAATTCCTTTTATCAAATTTAAAGGCTGGGATAAAGAGCGTAAACATTTGGTTTTAACCAATTTTTATCTTTTAGCGTTTTATCTTATTTTGGCATTAATAATGAGCATTCCAAGTTTTGACTTTTGGTATGGGCTTAAAAAGTTAACCATCATCTATATTCCGGTTTTATTAACTTTTGTATTTACAGCTATTTGGTTTTTCTATATGCAACATCAGCATAATCCTAATTATAAAGCTTGGAAACAAGATTGGCAGTTTTTATTAGCCGCCATTAGAGGTAGTTCTTATTATAAATTGCCTAAAATTTTCAATTTTTTTACGGGGAATATTGGTTATCATCACATTCATCATCTTGCGCCGAAAGTTCCTTTTTATAAATTAGAAAAATGCAGCAAAGAAAATCCAATTTTCCAGAAACACGTTGCCACTATTACACTTTTCAGTAGTATTAAGTACGCATTTTATACGCTTTGGGATGAAGAAAATTACAGAATGATTACCTTCCGCCAATTAAAAAAAATTAGAGTAAAAGCATAAAAATCAAAACCGTCTCGTGAAAACAAGACGGTTTTTTTATCAATTAAAAATTTAAAACTTAAACTCTGCAATCAAAATACCATCGCCATTTCCTGTGCTCGATTTTTTAGATTTATTAAAAACCACTATTTGTCTTTCTTGTTTACCCGAAGCATAATTAATAAATATCTCTGCCATCAAAGAAGTAGGCCCCGAAACAGATACTTGATTTTCGCCATAGAAATTGGTTTCTATTTTATATGTTCCTTTGATTGCTTTTTTTAGTAGAAACTGTTCTGGTCCGAAACCGCCTGTAAAATCATCACTCAATCTGCCGCCAATTTCTGTAGATTTGTGACTATACATACATTTTTCGCCATTAGGATCAGTCACCCAAAGATCAATATCGGTATTGTCTTTATTCCAATTAAGTGCTACTCTTACATCTACTGGTAAATCGGCAATCAGTTTTTCATTAATTTTAGAGAGGTCAAGTTCATTTTTATGTCTAGAAATCATTTCATTAAGCTCCATTAAAACAGTTTCTTCAATTCCGAAATCTCTGTCTGCTAATTCTTGCGTATAACTTCTATTGAAAATTTTATAAATAGTATCAAGAGCTTCCTGATGTTTTCCGTTATCTTCCAAAGCAAGAGCGTAATCTCTATAACTTTGAGGATCAAAAGGTCTCCATTCTAAAACTTTACCAAAAATCCAAAGTTCTTTATCATAGAATTTCGTTTCTTTTAATTTATAGGCAAGAAGTTTGTACAATTCTTCGTTTTCTAGATCTAAATCTGCGATAGAACTTAAAACCCTCATTGCTAATTTCGGATTGTTTTTTTCGAATAAAAGTTGAGCCACATCAAAGTAAAAGCTTGGAGTTTGTAGATATTTTTCTCTTTGAACCAAATATTCATTGTAAATTCCTTCTGCACTTGAAATTTTATCAAAAACATTCATATATTCTGCATCAGATTTTATATCTACTACTGTAATTTTTCCTGAATTTGGTTGATAACTGTCATCCAAATTTTTATCCTCTCGCTTAATTTCCATTGCATTTACTGCAACACCAGAAGCTCTTCCTTCTAAAGCTTGAGTAGCACTCGCTGTAATATCTGTTTTTCTTTGTGTTCCATAACCAACCATTACCACTTCTTCTATTTCTTTTGATTTGGTAGTGTCAGTTCTTGTATTTCTTCTTTCTCTATTTCTTCTGGATGTGTTTTCAGAAATTCCTCTTGTTCTTACTGAATCCCTTTTCGAAGTAGGTTCTGGATATTTTTTCTTTGGAGTAAAATCTGTTTTCCACCAAGTTTTTAGATTCTCGGTCATACTTTCTGCACGTTGCATCAAATTATTTACTCTGTTTTCTCTTTGTGCCAAAACATTTTTCATTTGGTTATCATACTCAGTTTTTAATTCTGAAGGTGGCGTAATTTCATATTTTACATAATCGCTCACATTTTCCAAAACAATTAAGCTCGAATTCATTGTAACAATACCGAATTGTTTGCCCAAATTTTTGATGTCGTCTTTGTTTTTATCAGCAAAAAGTTCGAGTTCTGCAATTTTCTTTTGTGCCCAAAATTGAGCAATTTCCCAATCTTCTACTGTATTTTCATCGGCGTTTAATTTCACTACTTTTTCAATAGTTGGCGTATTTCCAAATCCGAAAAGTAGAGTAATTTCGTTGTTTTTTCTTGAGGAAATTCCAGAAATATTAAAACCATTTTCTACTGTTTGTGCTAGAGTAGGATAGACTTCGGACACGGTTCTATTTTCTTTAATTCCTAAAAATTTTAAATTTTGGTACAATAGTTTTTTCACTTCACTTTTTGCAGAACTTTGTGTTAAATTTAGCAATTCGCCACCAGTTTTTAAACTGATGAATTTCAACTGACTGAAATTAGCTTTTGCTGAAGAAACAACGGTGTAAACTGGTTTATTTAATCTTAAATTCAAATCACCAAAAGAAGAAATTCCATCAGAAAAAATTAGATATTCTCCAACATTTTCTAAATTTTTGAGCTTGCCAAAATCGGTTCCACCATCGTATTTCACAGATTTTAGTTCGGTTTTTAGGTTGTCCCAATTTCCATTTTTTATAGTGTAAACTTTTCCTTCTTCAAAATCATTGTTGAGGTAAGCTATTTTTACCGAAATATTTTGAACCGCTTTGAAATATTCATCTAAAAGTTCAAATTCTTTTTCGTGATTGGCTTTTTTTGCACTCAAAGAATTATCCCAAATCAATCCTATTTTTGATGGAAGATTTTTGGCTCTAGAACTGGCATTGATGTTTACATTGGCTAAAAAATAGAAATTTCCACCGCTTGCATTTTGCATTACCACCGCATTTTTATCGTCACTTTGAGGAAGATTTACCTTTAAATTCCCTGTAGTTTTATAATTTATTTTTTTTGTTTCGGCAATCCAAACATTTCCATTTTTTACAAAATCAAATTCACCGTTTGGTTTTTCTTCCAATTGAGGCGTAGTGAAATTTTCAAAAACAGAAGTTTTTAATTTAAATTCAGGAATGGCTTTTTCAAGATCCAAAGGCAAGAAATACTGTAGATTGCCACCCGATTTTTTCAATTCTTGGTGATAGGTAATTTGCACAGTTCTGGTAGAATTGGGCATAATCGGATAAATTCTCGTACGAAAATTATTGCCTTCTACTTTTTCTAAAATTCCAGGATCAACTCGTCTTTTTTCGATACTTTCGAAAACTTCTTTGGCTTTTTCTTTTTCCACAGGAACTGCATTTCTCAATTTTCCATTAATGTCGAGAGCATAACCACTTACAGAAACACCTTCTAGAAGTGGAAAAGTGAGTCTTCCCTCTAAAATTCTAGTTGCATTGCTTCGGAAAACCATCGTCATTATAGTGGTAGAAATGTTTCCTGCAATTTTGACTTGGATATCTAGTTTGTCTAAATTTACTTCATTAGTTGGTTTGAAATCACCTTTAGTATTAGGTATTTCTAATTTCGGAGTTTGCGCCATTGCAACAACTGAAAACATCATCAGTAAAAAGGCATATATCTTTTTCATAGCGTACATATTTTGGATTATACTATGTAAGATGTAGATTTTTTACAATCAGTTGGAATTGGGTGTGAGAAATTTTAAATTTTAAGAGAGATATTTCAAAAAAGGTTTTATTTTCTGTATTTGTATTAAGTAATTTTTCTGATTCAGGTAACAGTATATGTTTAAAATGAAAAGTAAAGCAAAAAGTGGAATTGATGAATAGCTTAGATTATCATCATGCAAAAATCTTAAACTATCATAAAACATACCTGAAAAAGCCTTTAAATGGAAGAAAAATTGTAAATAACTGCCCAATAAAACTAATGTAAGTGTTGCATAGTTTTGATAAAAAGTTAAACGATAATTGTTATATTTTTTGATGAGTTTAAAATCTTTTAAATTGCTAAAATACTGAAATAGTGGAATTAAAATAACTAGGGAAGATACAGAGGTAAAACTGTAAAAAAATATTTTTTCGGAAAAGTGCCAACTTAAAAAAAAGAAAAATAAAATGGTAGAGAAGGTGATTATAAAACTTTGTTTAAAGAGTCTGATTGTTTCAGTATAAACAATTTTTTTCATGAAAATGCTGATATCATCTAAACTGTAATTTGGGTTGTAAATCATTCTAAGTTCTAGTTTCCAACTTAGTTTCACTTTCTCAAAAGCATCCTCAAAACTTAGGTTTTCTTCTCTTTGTAAATCAGAAATTTGAGAAACGAAATGGTCGTTTACTTCGATAAGAATATCAATCGGAAGTTTTTTGGAAAGCAAATAATTAAGGATTTCGGCGAGTTGAGGTTCGGTTATCATAATTTTAAGTTTACTCTGTTTTTCAATTCCTTAATTGATTTTTTATACGCAATAAAGTACAATAAACCAAATAGCCACCAAATAATATATATATAAGTAGTTAATAAATGGAATAAAATTTTAAAAGAAATTTCGAAATTTAATAGTTTATGTATAAGTTCTATATCTTTATCATTATTAGGGATAAAAATATTATATATTAAGATGAAAAATCCGCCAACCAAAAAATTGCTTGCACCTTTTTGGTAAACACTTATTCTTTTTGAATATGTATTAAATGTTGTCTTTTGTATTTTAAAGTTTATTAAGAGTAATGTAGCTGTTGTTATAACACAAAAATAATATACGGTTTCAATAGTGAATTTGTATAAATGCGCGTTATAATAAGCTAATAATAATGTAATTATAAATAAGGGAGTAAAATAACAAAGTGTTTTTAAGAATATTTTTGAATAATTTTCTTGTTGAATACTTATCTCGTAATTAGTCAACATTTTTAATCTTGAAAAAGAAAATTTATAAATAAATTCAACCTTCCAAGAAACTTTTACTTGTTCAAAAGCTTCGTTAAAACTTAGGTTTTCCATACTTTCAATTTGCTCTATCATATGGTCTTTTATTTCTAAAACCAAATCAATTGGTAGATTTTTAGAAATTAAATACTGGGTAATCTCTTTATTTTGTTCTAGTGTTATCATTGTTTTAAATATTAAAAATAGCATTCAGATTAAACAAATAGCTTTTCATTTCGGCTTCTTGTGCAGCTTGTTGCTTTTTGCCTTTTTCAGTAAGAAAATAGTATTTTCGGTCTCTTCCGTTTACGTTTTGCATTTCAGAATAGATAATACCTTCGTTTTCTAATTTATGCAGAATAGGATAGAGCGCACCTTCCGTCATCTCAAGTTCACCTTTGGTAATTTCTTTGGCACGTTGCGTAATTTGGTAACCGTACATTTTTACTTCTTTTGCTAGAAGTTTCAAGACGATATTTTGCAAAGTGCCTTTATATAATGCGTTTTTTTTCATTTTGAAATATTTTTTTGTAAAACGTACTCTTAGGTTTAATACCTATGTAAATTATGTATTGCAAATATATACATAATTTTCTTATGTATAAAAATAATATTTTTTGAATAATAAACCTCAAATAAAGTTTTTTGTATCTTTGAAATTATCATTACTAAAGATGAAAGACGTAAAAATAGAATTTAGAAAACCGATGTATCCTGTAAAGCCAGAATTGATGGATTACTTGGAAAAAAACAATCGTCTTACCAATATTAGGTTTTATTATGATGATCTTTTGCGTTTTTCGGATTATACACCAGTACTAGACAAAGAGGGGAAAGATACACTTTGGCTGAGTGTTTATTATCCAGAATTGGAACATGACGAGATAGAGGCTAACCTTAATAAAATTTATACTTTACTACATTCTGACGGAGATGTAGAAGTCTTGCCGTTCTTAAAAGTAGATTCTATTCACTTTTGTACGTTTGGGAATTCTAAACCTTTTAGAATTAGAGTAAGAAATATCTTGAATGATAATTACACCAATTTTTACATCAAAAAAGCAGATGCTTCTAGGATTTATGGTTTAGAATTAGAAGAAATTCTATCGCCCAATCGTATTAATTTTCTTCTTTATAAAGATACTTTAATAGAAGAACATATTCTAGGGATTCCCGGAGATGTATTTATAGGCCAGCATTTAGAAAATTGTAATCCTTTAGAAAAAGCACAGATAGCCAAAGAATTTGTAAAATTTAATGAGCGCTGTATGATAGGACTTTTGGGAGATATGCGTTCTTATAATTATGTAATTATTCCTACCCATGATTTTGATCAGGTGGTTTATAGAATTAGAGCGATTGATTTTGACCAACAATGTTATGAAGGTAATCTCAAAATTTATTTACCTCAATATTTTAAAGAAAACAAAAAAATGGTAGAATTGGTACAAGAAAAACTAAAACCCAATTCCATAGAGCAATACAAAAAAGAAGTGCGTTCTGCTATTGCCAAACGTGCAAGTACAGATGGTAGATTAGAGCATCTGATTGCTATTATGAAAAAAGATACCATTTCTAAACCAGAAAGCGTAGAAGAATTGAAAACAGCTTTATTAAAACTTACTTACAACTCCCAATTTAAAAGATGCGAAACAATGGGAGAAATCTTAGAAACTGGGCTTAATTTTGTGATGAGGAATTACAGAAATTCAAACATAAGATAAAAATTTTTAGGAATTAATTTCTTTATTTTTACATTTGCTCTATGCAAACAGAAAAAATCATTTTAGGAATAGACCCAGGAACTGCCGTAATGGGTTTCGGCATCATTTCTGTAGAAAAAGGCAAAATGAAACTCATTGCAATAGATGAGCTTATCCTAAAAAAATACCCTAACCACGAGATAAAACTCAAAAAAATATTCGATAGAACGTTAGCCTTAATAGATGAATTTCATCCAGATGAAGTAGCACTAGAAGCTCCTTTTTTTGGCAAAAATGTGCAGTCTATGCTCAAGTTAGGCAGAGCGCAAGGTGTAGCAATGGCGGCTAGTCTTCACCGTGAAGTTCCCATTACAGAATATTCTCCCAAAAAAGTAAAAATGGCAATTACAGGAAATGGTAATGCCAGCAAAGAACAAGTAGCAGGAATGCTACAAAATTTACTTGGTTTAAAAGAATTCCCTACCAAATATCTAGATGCTTCAGATGGTTTAGCGGTGGCGGTTTGTCATCATTTTAATATGGGTAATGTAGCTTCTGACAAAAATTATACAGGCTGGGCAAGCTTCTTGAAACAAAATCCTGATAGAATTAAGTAACTTGATTTTTTTAAAATTAATTTTAGGAATAATTTTTGATTATATTTGCATACTCAAAAATTGGGGTTGACTGGTTTCGACAGCAAGACCAATGGGTAAGTAAGCATGCAGAGAACCGTAGTGCGATCTCTTTAATCCCTTGCTACAAAATTTAACTGGCAACGAAGAGTTTGCTCTTGCTGCTTAATCCGAAGCTTAGTAGGATTAGCGTTTTTCCCGAAGTATAGTAAGGAAACAAGATGTCTCCCGAAAGTTCTGTTCTGCGACGTTCGATTTCGAGGCATAGAAAATGCGGAAATAAGTCCCGAAAAACTTCGGTTCGGGAACGAAAATTTTAGAAGATAAGCGTAAAGTTGGCTGTTTGCTGTCTGCTTTATGACGAAAACTAATAGCAAAATAAGCATGTAGAAATCTTATGTATTGCTTGTTTGGACGAGGGTTCGAATCCCTCCAACTCCACAAACAATATTGATAATCAATGTTTTATGGATTTCACACCCGTTTTTGCACCCTGTAATGTAAACTGGGTGTTTTTTTATAATTTTTTTTCTTTGTTATAGAATTGAATAGTTATTGGGGATTCTCTTGTTATTTGTGGAATGAATTTTTTAATAAAGACAGAGATAGTGACTTTTTCGAAAAAGAAGATTTTAATTTTAAAAATAAAATTGAAGAAGGCTAAAACAATTTTTAACTACAATAGGTAACCAATTTACACGCCAGACGAAGTACACCAAAATACAGATATTATATGAACTAGCCACGATTTAATCTAACAGTTGATACTAAAAATATTAACTTTAAAAAAGATTAAATCGTGACTAATTCAATTTACACCACTAATTTAATTGAAAATCTCAACGGAAAAATTAGAAAATACACCAAAAACAAAATGTCATTATGCTGTTTTAAAATCCGTTTATCTTGCTTTAAAAGAAGCCACAAAAAATGGTCAATACCTATTCAAAATTGGGGTATTGTTTTAAACCAATTTATGCTTATTTTTAAAAAAAGGCTCAGATTATAAAATTCAAGCCTTAACTTTTTAACCTACACACTTTGTGGAATAGTGTCGTTTTTTTAAATATTTGTTTTTATTTCATAATATTTTAGAATTTATATCCTATTCCTACTTGGAGGAAACTAATCGTTTCTTTAGAGACTATTTTTGAAATGTTAGAAATGCCAAAATTGTATCTGGCATCTACAAACATTTTGTTCTGTAAGTTATATTCTAATCCTATAAGTGGAGCTATATTAAAGGTATTAACATTCTCTTTAAAATCAGTTTCTTTTTCTACACCAGAAGAATCTTTGTAATTGCTTTTGGCGGAAATAATAGCTCCAAAATTAACTCCTGCGGCAAGAGCAAAATTATTGGCAAGTTTATATTTTCCCAATAATGGTATTTGCAATGTTCCGTAAGTGGTTTTGTCTTCTACTTCTACCGTACTTGTACCTGTACTTGTGGCATTAAATGTACCACCAAGAGTAGAATAAAGCAATTCTGCCTGTAATGAAACTTTATCATTTAGGCTATGCTCTGCCAACGCACCTATATAAAAACTAGATTTTGGGTCATATGATAGTTTACCTACCGTAGATTTTACGGATAAAGTAGATAAAGAATAGCCTGCTTTGATCCCAAAATGAGTTTGCTGTGCGGTAATGCCAATACATAAAAGTATAAATGGCAATAAAATTTGTTTTTTCATCATTTAATTTTTAAAAATTGTAACTTAACGCTAAAGCTGTACCAGATGTTTCTAATTTAAAATAAGGATTAAACCCAGTGTTTTTATTATTTTCTGCATCTATTGCCTTGCTTAGATTTTCTTTGCTGAAATTGAAAACGGGATACCTACCGCTACCAAATCAGCACCTATACCTACTAATCCTCAACCTATTGTTTCTGTTTTATGAACTGTTCCATTATCATCTACATAGGTTTTATCGCCACCACTTAAGGCTCTTGCAAAGCCAAATCCCATGAAGGCACCACCTAGACCGCCAAATATCATAGAAACGGTTTTATTGGTTTTATATTTTTGGTAGTAGTTAAGTGCTTCTTGCTTTTGGAATACCTGTTTGTAATCTGAAAATCTGTAGTTTTATCCGTTAAAAAGAGCCTGTATACCGCCACTTATTCCCCCATTCATACTGCCAAGAACTACTGCCCCATTAAAACCAGTAGCAGAATACATGCCTAATAAGCCACCTGTAGCTCTACCAGTAACAGCACCTATTAATAAACTTTTTGCAAAACCACCCCAAGACCAGTTACCAGTAATTAAGGATTTAATAATATACATCCCTGCACTTATAGTAGCTCCAACTAAAGCACCATATATGACTGGTGCAATATATGATAAAAAGAAACCTGCCACAAAAAACTCTCCACTCGGGTCATTGTATAATAATGAATTATTTATGGTAATATAATTTCTTTTGGAATAAACTCAAAGTTTCCTGTAAAATATTCGTATCCTCCACATGTTTTTGTCCTCAATTTTATTAATTTTTTTTTGAGTTTGTCATTTTCTGAAATATTTAAATTATGTAATAAAGTATCAAAATTATCATCCATCAATAATATTTTTCTCCCTTTTTTATAATTAACTAATTTGTAATAATACTTTTTAGTTGATCCACCATCTATAAACTTAGGAAATATATTGTGTTTTTTTAAAAAAAAACTATCACATTTATAAATGGAATGTTTTATTGAGTCTTCATTAGACTTCATTAAATCTATGGTAGATGATTGAGAAAAATACTCTGGATTTAATTTATCATATTCATCTTTATACCAAAAATGATCAAGAGCTGGTATTTCTACTAAGAAGTTTTTTGTTGTATTATTTTTAATTTCTAATACTAAAATAGAATCTTTTTTATCTACAGATGTACGAATGATTAAATCCTTTTGCTTACAAGAAAGAATAATTGTAGCACAGATTATTGTGTAAATATATATTTTCATAATTAAAATTTAAATGTTTTTAATAGCGGTTGCAATAATTTATCTAATGCAGGTTTGGAGCTCAAGAAATAATACTCTGAAATATACATGCTTTCAAACCATAAATTTATGATTGATAAGTTATAAGTCATTTTTCTAATCGCTACATGCCCCCAATTATCTAATGCTTTTGCATATTCTCCACTAAAATTAGTCGCAGAGTTAGCTAATGATGCTAGAGCAGAATTATTTAAAATTACATGCCCAATTTCGTGAGTTATAGCCTCTGTTAGTAATGATTTTGATGCAAAAGCAGCTTTTGGAAGATAAATATCTTTTCCGACTGTTACACCTAAAACACCCCCAGTTGAATGCTGACCATTTATACCTATTTTGTCCCAAAAATTTTGTTTGTAAAAACTTCCATCCTTCGCTAAAGCATAACCGTCAGGTGTTTTCAAATAATAGTTTTCAACTCCATAATTTCCAAGACCTCCATAACTTTTTTCAAATTCTTTAATAGTGCCATAGGAGTATTTTAGTGCATCTTCTGAAGAGGTAGAATTTAATAAATCTTCTCTTTTAATCTCACTTACAGGTAGATTACCGTTCGGGTTAGTAAATAATTTTATTAAACTATAGCTAATACCAGCCATTGCACCCCCCATCACAGCACCTCTATACAAACCTGTAAAAAAGTTTTCTCCATTAAAAAGTGCTTGTATACCGCCACTTATTCCCCCATTCATACTACCAAGAACTACTGCCCCATTAAAACTTGTAGCAGAATACATGCCTAATAAACCTCCTGTAGCTCCACCAGTAACAGCACCTATTAATAAGCTTTTTGCAAAACCGCCCCAAGACCAGTTGCCTGTGACTAATGATTTAATAATATACATTCCTGCGCTTATAGCGACTCCAACTAAAGCACCATATATAACAGGTGCAATATATGATAAGAAAAAACCTGCTACAAAAAACTCTCCGCTTGGGTCATTATACATCAACGGATTATTCATTACATAGCCGTACTTGTTATAGTTTTGGGTATTGTACGGGTCTTGTATGTTTTCGTCTGCATTAAGGAATCTTCTTAACAGAGGATCATACAATCTGCCATTCATATGGATTAGCTCAACTCCTGCTAAATATTCGTGAGAGGTGTAGCCTCTGTCTACCAACATTTCTTGTGCATTAATAGTATTAATATTAGTAATTATACTTCCTGTTCCTTTTTGTAGATGCGTAAAATTGCCCCAAGCATCAAAATGTCTTTTTTCGACAGGAGTCCCTGCTTCAGTTGATATTGCTAATATAGTACCTAAATAATCTTTGTGCAAGAATTTGAAACTACCAGATGTTTCTTTAAAATTTTTAATAAATGTTACAGATGTAGTATATGGATTACCTCCCACATAGATTATATGTTTTTCTTTTCCTCCTATTCGATTTATGATAACTTCAAAACTACCATCTTCATTCATATATTTTACAAAAGTAGATAATTGAAAATCATCAATGAAATTTCCTCCATAATCCATCACTTGTCTAGAATCTGTAAGTCCATATTCAAAAGAATAATCATTTAAGGTGCCATCAATATTTATAGGATCATTATTCTCATTATAGGTAATTTTTTGTACTAATTTACTTTGTCCGTTATAATCAAAATTAGCTAGACCTTGCGTATTTAATGTAAGATTAGTAGCTCTATATAAATTACCCCCTAAATTGAATGTAATGTTTCCTAATTGATCATTGTAAGTTATACGCCCTTTATTATCATACGTGTTATTAGATAATTGTCCTGTTCTTGGATTTGTCCAATTTATTAGTCTATTGTTATTATCATAAGTGAAATATTCGTCAATATTAAAATTATAATGATGCCTTTCATTCAGTTCATTTTTAATTGCATTAAAAGAATAGGAAACGTCCATCAAATTATTAGTTCCTGCAATGTGCTTTTCATTGGTCAAAAAGCCAAATGAATCATAAGTATTGGTTATTTGTGAAGCACCTAGCTTGGCTTGCAGTATTTGTCCTTTTGCATTGACTGACTGAATTTCTGAAAGTATTTTACCAGTACCTTCTTGTTTTAATTGATAAAGAGAGCCATCCCAAGTATTATACACGTTTTCAATAGCTACACTGGTTGTTACTCCATCAGAAACTAAACCTTTGTCATATCGTTTTATTCTTCCAAAACTATCATAGGTAAAATTACTGTTATAAAACTGAATATTATTAGAATTTTCTATGTCATTTTTTAATCTACCATCTGTATAATAATCATAGGTATGCTGATATGTCTTTCCTAAAGAAGTACCCGATTTAGAAATTACTTGCCACTTGGTATTGTAAGATAATGCTATATTTTTATTGGTTGATGTACCACCATCATTTGAAATTTCAGTTATAGTCTCTAATAATCCATTTGGCTTATAGGTATATTGTTTATTTCCTTTGGGGCTGGTTTCTTTTTTAATATCTCCAAAACCTGTATATTCATATTTATAAATACCGTTTGCAGGATCATTAAACTCTGATTTTCTACCCCAAACATCATAAGATGTTTTTACTACATTACCTTCATAAGTAGCCGTAAGGTTTTGCCCTATGGCATTATAGGTAAACGTAATAGTACCCCCTGAATCTGTGGAAGAACTTACATTGCCAAGGGGGTCAGTAGTTTTGGCTGTAGTTCTACCATATCCGTTAACTTCTTTTACCGTAACGGTATTTCCAGAAACAGTAGTTTCTATTTTCTTCCCGTTATTAAATGCCTGTGCAGTTACTTTAGGAGGAAAAACAGAATCATCATAAGTTACCGAATTCCAAGTAGAAGAATCTATGTTACTTTCCTCTGCATTCACACCATATGGTGTAATATATGGTTCGCTTTCTGCAATTTGCCTTCCAATTGCATCATATTTTACTTCCTTTGCTACATATGTATTTTGACTAAAACTCTTTGATATAGTTTTGTATTTTTGACCCAATTGATTTGTAAAAACAATATTAGAGTTGCCATTAGGTAAATTTTCTGTAATTTTTGTTCCTCTTAGTGGTATTGGTCTGAATGAACTTACCTCAAATTTCTCATAAGTATATGTTATTGTACCACCAAGATTGGTTGTTGAAGTTAGCAGTTTGCCCCAATAATCATATGAATTAGTAACCGTATTCCCAAATGTATCTGTTTGTGTAAGAACTTGCCCCCAACTATTGTAAGTATAATTTGTTTCTAACCCTAAATTATCTGTTTTCTTTATTACAAACCTTCCTGAAGCATCATATTTATCTTGAACAGTTATAATTTGAGAATCTACACTATTTGTCGTAATTTTTTTGGTAATATTTCCTACGCCTTGTAATCCTTCATCATACGTGTATTGTTCTTTTATCCACCCTACATTAGTATTGTCATATTTTGTTACTGATTGTAATAAATTGTTATTGTAAGTATATACTTCTTTTGCTTTTTTGGTATCATTATAAGCATAGACAATATCTTCTTTCCAATCTGGTCTTCCTATGTAGTAATTATTTCCTGTACCTGTAGCATTATGTACATAGCGCATTTCAGAAGTTTTTCTTGCAAAACTATTATTAACATTAATTTCTGTAAAACTTGGTAAATAATAATTTCCGTAAGTTATTGTACTTACTGAAGTAATATTTTTGAGAAAATCTTTTTCAGTAACAGATTGTGGTAATATTACCAAAACTCCGTTAGCTAGCTGCTGAGTAGTATAACTGGTAATTTTTACACTGGCTAATTGTGTGTTATTGACCGAAATGTCTGATGGAAATATTTGGCTTTCATCATTCGTTTTAATACTCCATTCTTTAATCGGTGTTCCGTAATTCTGTGGGTCAATTTCAGCACCACTCCAAATTTTAGTATTCTCAAAACCATCTGCATACCAAGAAGAGCGTGCACTTTGCAGAAAGCCCAGCATTCCTCTACCTTGAAGGTGTGCAGTCATTCCTCTGTACCTAAAATCTTGTTTCCAAAGTCCTTGTAGAATTTGTGATACCGCATAGGTTTGATCTAATCTCTGTAAAGAAAAGTAAGGATAATATTCTTTCTTAATCTTTTTATAAAAACTAGGATTAGTATCTGGGTTAAGTTCTAAATAATTAATAGAAGTTGTTAATCCTGCTTGGGTAATTGACTTAATTCTAGAAAGTTCTGCTAATGAAGTGGGTGCTTTTATTTTAAAAACACTAGTTTTTCTAAATAAAAAAACATCATAATAGTTATTATTTGCTTTGATAGGATTGGTCAAAGGTTGGTATATTGAAAAATCATAAACATCAGGAGAAATAGTAAACCCAGATGATGGAAATGTATAAATATTTTTTAAATCAAAATCTATACTGTTATCAGATAAATTTATTCCTTTTGATTCTACAGTATTTACAGTTACTCCATAAGTTCGGGAGTTTTCTGTCAATAAATTAGAATAAGAATATACTTGTACGATATCTGATTTACCATCTTTATTTAGATCTGCAATTGAATAAAATGTTCTGCTATAGTTTAACCAAATACCATTATTTGTTGTGGAAATATTTTTATACATTAAAAAATCATTCTTGCGAAATGTATTAAAGCCAGTCCCAGTCCCTATATAAAATCTCCAATCATCTTTTCCTACTTTTCCTTGTGTTAGTGGAAATGTAAAATCCAGTTTACCATCTCCATTGAAATCTCCATATAAAATAGGAAATTGCGTATCTTTGGTTTCAATAAGATTAGATGTATATTTTATTTTTTTTAAATATTGATTAATGCCAGTCTTGATAAATTCAAAGACAGTAAAGGCAGTATTAGAAACATTAATTGATTCCATTTTTCCATCCCCATCTACATCAAAAAATTTCTCATTCGATGTGTTAGTGTAATTTATGCCCGAATCTATAGTATAATTAGCAACAGGTAGATTAGAATTCTTTAAATCTACAATAAAATCGCCTATATGGGTATCTGTACAATACAAAGTTCCACCTGGTGGGGCGATATTTGCAATGATACCATCTGTATTTTTTTTAGATAGAGAGGGATCTGAACTGGATGAATTTTTCGACAATTCTCCACTAGAATCAACTATCCATTCACAATCTTTACGATCAATAGTTAATAAAATATTAGCAACACCATCCCCATCAATATCTGCCTCATTTAATTTTGCAGTTACACGGCATCCTACTCCTCCTTGATAAACACAATCGGTTTGATCATATATTAATTTTTCAAAAATTTTGACAAAAACATTGTTTCTAAAAATATACCCAACTAATTTACCATTTTCATATTGTACAATTCCGTTTCCATTATACAATTGTCCTTCTTCGTCTAGCAAAGTGTTTACTACTAAAGCATTAGAATTAAAATATTTATTTGTGGTTACAGTGGTATAATTATCATTAAAAGCTCCTAACTTAATTGTACCATTAGACATAACAAAGTCTAGATATGAATCACCATTGAAATCTCCTGTTAATTTAACCCCATCAAAAGGGTCTGGATTGGACTGTGTAACTCCTGCCACAGTTGTTGCAGCTAAACTAGGGTAATCAAATGTAACAGGATTTGCAGGCTCATTATTAGAATTATATTCGGTAATCTTATTTGCAAATTGATAATTTGTTCCGTTCTTGATGTAGTCAACAACATATTTTTTGAATTGTGTGCCATTCGTCTTTACAATAATATTATTTAATAATTTATCTTGTATAAATAGAGTTCCGTTTACATAAGATTGCTCTTTAAAATCTCTTGCAAAGTAATTAAATACTATCTCATTAAAATGAGGAGTGTTCAAATTTTCGTTTCCACCCCATTGTACAGAAGATATTGCCGCAACATTATTATTTTGCGTGTAGTTGTAAGTAATATAGTTTCCTTGCGCATCTTTCCATTTGGTAATGTTATACTCGATTGGTGTTCTCGAATTCGGAACGAATAAATCTGTATTTGTATATCCTCCATAGATAGCCTGTGAACCATCTTCAAAAGTAACCTCAAAAGTACTTGGTCCAGATAAACCAGATAAAAAACCTGTTCCAAGAGATTTTATTTTTATATTAGAATACTTTTCAGTAAGATATTCTGCACCATCTCCACCATAAGTCCCAGACTTTAAAATCAGCTTTTGTCCGTTATAACTAAAATAATCTGAGGTATCTAATTTTACCCCTTTTAATTCTCCATCTTTTTCTATTGTTTTCCCGACTCTAGAAATGGTGGTAACTCCCGAAAGACTCCATCCATAACCCGCAATTCCGTTACCAGCATTGCTGGTATATATTAATGATATGTTAGGAGAAACATTTTTTATTCCTTTAGGTAGTTCTATGGGAAGAGAAAATTGTAATTGTCCACCTGCATTTACTTCAATATTTCCTTTAGTGTCATGAAAACTATTTTGAGAAAATAGTAACTGAAAAAATACGATAAATAATAGATTATAAAACTTTTTCATATTAATTGGTTTTGGTAATAGTTTTGGTGTATATGCTTCCATCGCTTAAATAGAATTTTAAATAGTAAACTCCATAAGCATAATTTGTCATATCAAAAATATAAGAAGTCATTATTTTTGATTTTACATCTACAGATTCCATAATTTGAAATGAATTGTATGCCAAGACTTCTATCTTAAGAATATAATCTTTGATATCTTGTTCCCATATCACATTAAGAACAGTTTTAACAGGAACGGGTACTGCCTGAATCTTGTTTCCTATCTGATCTGCTAATGTTACCGAGGTAGAAGCCATTCTATTTGTACCTGTTGTCGTTCCGCGATAAATTTGATTTCCAGCATCATCGTAATTAAAAATTACTTGTGCACTGCTGTTTATCCCTATTAGGATAAACATACTGGTGTAGAGTTGTTTCATGGAATTTTATGATTTTGGTAAACTTGAGAAATTTAAAAACGGTAATTATCGTTTTTAGAGACCCTCAAGTTTAATTTTTAATTTTAATGCTTTCAAAAAAGTAAGTAATTTGTTTTAAATGTGTTTTCAATGTTTTTAGTTGCGTCTAAGATAACACAATTAGATATGCTCGTCAAGATATTAAAACAGTTAGTTCTATCACAATTAAACATAATATATAATTTTATAAAACAAAATAATCACACCAATTTTGTGTAATTATTTTATATTCTACTGAATATCAGTATTAATTTTTTGTAAAATAGAAAATTAATAAGTACTTAAAGTCGGCTAGTAAAAATATTATGTTAATAGTTTTTTTGAAAATACTGGTTAATTTTTATAAAACAACGGTCATAATTTGTACTTTTTTTGTCTTTTTTTAGTGTTTTTTGGTGTTTTTGAGACTCGAAAATTTGCTTTTTTCGCTTTTGAGATTAGTGAAATGTATTAATTCTTGAAATTTTATACAAGAATAAATTATTGAAAATTCATTAATCTCAAATCTCATAATTTTAAAATAGTTGTATATTAGTTTCTTTGCCTTAAAAGAAAAATAAAATTTAATGCTGAAGAAGATAGTAACAATAATATACTATTTTTTTTCTATATTTGATTTTACAAATTTCTTCTTATTTCTTTTTCAAGAAGAATAGAAAATTGTTTTTATTGGTTTGGAATAGCTACAGGAAGCGTAGTTATTCCTTTTTTATTAAATTACTTTTCCAATCAAAAATCAGTTAAAATTTAAAGAGATTTATCGGGTTAGTACGCTTATAATAAAATAAGTGGTTAGCTTTAAAGCATATGAATTCAATCTCTAGTATAAAGGAATTATGGTATTTACAAAAAGCTATAATTTTCTATTTCTTTTAATGTCCTCCTCATTATTTTTGGAGAAGCCAGATTTTAAAGATTCTTGATGTTTCTCTTGCAACCATTTTTGGAAATCCATTCCTTCAATTTTGAGCTTTTTTTTGTTTTCAATTTCGTTATACTCAATATTAAGCTTTAGACTTTCTACTTTAAAATTTTTGAAATGCCTTGAAGAATAAATTTCTCCACTAATGCATATTTCATTTTTTTCCAAAAGAATATGAATCAGTTTCGGATGCATACCCATTTTTTCACACTCTATAATAATGGCAAGAGAATCTTGAATGTCAGGCTGGTATTGTGCTATTTTATCAAAAATCTTGTTTTGTTTTTCTACAGTACTTTCTAGCTTTGATACTGATTCCTGTAATTTGCCCTGCTCCCTTTCTTTTTGATTTTTGAAACTAATCATTTCCTTTTTTATCTGCTCATTTTCTTGCTCCAGTCTCTTTGTTTTAGAACCTGTTATAACATTAGTAAAATTTTCAACAATTTTTTTAGAGGAAATACTTTTTTCAATTGCACTCAACTCAGATTTTTTCAATTCTTTTTCCTGTTCCATTTTCTGGTTTTGAAAATGAAGAGTTCTGTAGTATTCAGCTGTAGAGATATGTTTTGCTTCAGAACCTTCAATTCCTCTTTTTAATCCATATTTCGCCATAGCCATAGCATAAGTATTTTGATAGAGCTTCAATTGGTTTCTAGCCATTACATCATCCGCACAAAGCCTATTAGAATTAGGATTTTTCTTTTTATATTTTTCGATAGCAATTTCGGTTTTATTTTTTACTTTTCTCCTTTCACCTGTGACGATGGGAACAATAGTAGCATGGATATGAGGTGTTTTTTCATCCATATGCAATACCGCCGAAACTAAATTTTCTTCTCCGAATGTTTCTTTAAGCCAATTGAGATTATCATTGCACCAATTCTCGAATTGTTTATTTTCTTCTATTGTTTTCATTGCTTCGTGAGTTCCGGAAAGCAAAACTCTGATTGCTCTAACTTGATTAGTCCCAATCTTTCTTTTTAGGAGAGCGTTATCCAATCTACATTGTATCGCTGAAGTTCGATTTTTTATTCCTTTTGGATAAACAATTAATTCTTTGTTGAGATGAGTCTTTGAAATATCTGCATTTTTGGGATGTGTTGCTCTTTCTATGTGAGCCGACATCGCAGAATCATTTCCTTTAGCTTTTTCTAAGTGTAAAACAATATATGACATTTATCTTTAATAAAAACGTTAAACAAAATTGGGGTTTCCAAAGGGGAGTATCCCCTTGGCTTATTGGGGCTTTTTTAGAGTAGTGCAACGGAGCGTTAAGAAAAAGCCCTAATGAGCTATGGCTTTTTTACCAAAAGCCCAACCGTGCAACCGCTATCTTTTCTGTTTATAAGAGTTTGATTGCTCTGATTTTATACCCTCTTCAATATCATTAGTTAAATTATTTTTCAAAATACTTTTGCTTTTGAGGTAATTGTTCAGGTCTTTGTGATTGGAATAAATTACTGAAAAATCCACTGCTTCAGGAAATATTTTAAGCAATTTTGAAGTGCCTTCTTGTCCAGGTTTATCATTGTCAAGCATCAAACTTGGTTTAAGTTGTTTTTCTTTTATCCATTCTACAGCTTTATTCAAATTGGAAAGGGAATTAAGAATAATACAATCTACTTTAAACTGATTTTCATTTTTTAAAGTAAGATGGGATAGGAAATCAAACATTCCTTCATAGACCAAACATATTTTATTTTCCTGATTTGGATTATTATTTTTAATAATTGAAATATCCTGCGAAGTACAGCCTTTGAAAAATTCTGAACGAAGATGACACCCACCGCTATTATTGAGCCAACTCAATGCTGTATATTTTCTATGTTCTACGGAATAATGACACTCCTGCAAATATATCTTAGCTGTATCAATGTTGATCTTGCGTTCTTGTAAATAGTTTAACAATTTTGAATCCTGAAGAGATTGTATTTTCTCAATTTTAATACTGGATTCTTTTTTGGTCATGCGATTTTCTAATTCCTTGTTCTTATCGTTGAAAACAAAATCTGTTTTCAGATTCAGATCTTTCAAGAAGGATAATGCCTCAGAAACTGTTCCTGCTTTTTGCATAGCAAGAATGAGGTCTATTATTGTTCCTCCTTGTGCAGAACCGTGGTCATACCACAGATTTAGCTTGTTATCAACTTTCATCGATGCTGTTTTTTCCGCTCTTAAAGGAGAAAGGTAAAAATGGGAGTGTCGAACAATTTTTCGGGGCTGATACCCTAAGGTATTCAGAAAATCGATAATTCTGATATTTTTTGCTGTTTTTATATTCATATGCTTTGGATTTATTGGGTGTTTTTTCTTTCAACAGCAAAATTGCTCTTGAAAAGAAAATCAGTATTGGGTTAAGGGTTTTTTGATGGCTGGTTTAGTCTGGTTTACTACTATATAGTAGTAAACCAGACTAAACCAATAGACCATTGAATGATTTTGGAATCAGTAGTAAAAATTGGGATTAAATTTATAGTACTTTCCTTCTTTAAAAATCATTGCCTTATTTTGGCAAAAGACCTTTAGTTTTTTAGCTTTATTGGTTCCGAAATCATATCCGAAATGTGCATAGGATTCTATGAGTCTTGATATAAGCTCTCCATAAGAAAGCGATTTCTGCTCTTTGAAAGAAAGAGATAACGCTTCTCGATGAATCTGTTCAGAGATTTCTTGATAATCGAATCCTTTAGCTTGACCTATTTGTATATGATAATCATCTACCGATTCAGGCAAGCCATCATTATCAATCCTAAAGGCAAAAGGCTCGAACTCAACATCTCGAATGCTCATTGGTTTTACAATAGAAATATTGGGGTCTTTCTCATCTCTTACCACTTGTAGTATCGTCTCAGCTTTATTCAGCAGTTCAGTCCCCAAATGTCCTCTTGCGTTATCATCTGTTTTATTAACGTGCAAAACGGTGTGAATATGCAACTGATAGACTTCTGTCCAAATCATAAGTTTGGAAATAACCTCGGTGGATTCATTTGGGGAATTGATATCGAATACCAGATCTCTTAAGCCATCAATGATTACCAGTCCCAAAGAACTTGTACTTTTAATAGCCTCTTCGATAATTTGAATACGTGTTGATGGATTGAATCTTCTCAGACAAACAAATTCAAGATTCTCAGGTTGAATGTCTTTGCTCATTCCCGAAAGTTCAATAATTCTTGACAATACTTTCTGACTGTGAAACGGACTTTGCTCGGTATCGAAGTAAATGATTTTCCTCTTGTCATCTGGCATAGCCGCATTATAATTAAGCATTAATTGACAGACTAGGGCAGCAGCGGTCATTGCGGTAACACTAAAGGTCTTTCTGCTTTTGGCTTTTCCAACAGTAGCCGAAAAATTTCCCAAAGTTCCTATAACGGATTCATCAATGCGTATGACCACAGGAGGATATTCAAATTTATCTGTAATCAATAGCCTTGAGGAGTGCCATAGTTCTTTTATATTTTTACTATTATCCTCCATTACTTTCTTCCTCCTTTTTTATGCCCTGCCAGTTCTAATGCAAGGTCTGCATCTACAATGATTTTACGTCCTATCTGCGTGATGGCTTTATCTATTCTCCCACTTTGCTTGATACGGTTGGCTGTGGGAATACTGCATCCAAATAGACGTGCAATTCCAGCGATTCCGTAAACGTGTTTTTTTGTAGAATTATTGAGAGAAACAATTTCTGGTTTTTTGTTTTCATTGGTCTTCTGAAGGTAAAGAAATTCCTCACCTGTCATCTGCCAAAGAGGTTTCTGTTTAAGTTCATTTAGGTTCATATTCTTTTACAATGTTATTGTTAAACAAGCCTTGTACTTCGGCGTTATTGTTCGAACACATTGCAAATCTATGACGTGAAAAGGGTGGTGTGTAGGTGGGTTCTTTAAATTTATATTATTGATAATCAATGAGTATTAAATTTATTTTAAGTGGTAAAGGTGGTTGTTTGCACAATATCAGAAAATATTATTGAATATTGATTCAATAACGTCTTTAAATTTTTTATTTTTCTTATTGCCTTCTTCAGAACTTACGGATACGGTTTTATATTTAGAATTATAAATTTTCCATTTAATTCCTAATTTATTAAGTAGAGCTGTTCTCCATTCTTTATTGTTATCGGATTGAAGGCAACTATAAAGGTTTGAAATTAAATGATACATTCGTTCTTTTTCACGATTTTTAATTATCAGCTTAGTAGTCGTTGGTTGCAAATTGAGAATGTTATAAAAATCTATAACATTCAAATTCTCAAATTGTACGCCATTACATTCTTTATGTATTGATAATATTAATTGCATATCGAAATATTCTCTCTTTTTTGGTTCGGAATTTTGCTCGGAGTCTAGACTCCATTCATCGAAAAAATAATTATTTAGTACCAGAAGAAAAGAGCTTTCCAATTCGTAAATCTTTCCAAAAACATTATCGGCGAATTTTAAGGATTCGTTATGTAATTTTTCTTTTTCCCGATGAAGCGTTTCAAGTTTTTCTTGTTCTATTTTATACAAATCGGAAAATTTATTTACTTTCTCTTCAAGTTCTCTAACTCTCTCATCATCACCTTTCCAACTTGCTGATTCCAAAGAATTTTCGGTGTACCTTAATTCTATATACTGATTATTGGCGTGTTTTTCTTGAATTTTTATTTTAGATTCAACGGAATTGGCTCTATCCCAGCAAATTTCAAATGTATCTATACTATCTAAAAAATTTCTATTGTCATTATATTTTTCAATATTCTTTTTTATCACTTTTCGCAATATCGAAAAAAACTGTAGCTGTTTTTCCTTTTCTTTGGAAGTGATGAAATTTAAAACTGCTTTTTCAAAATTTTCAAGATTTCTGAATTGATTATAAAAAGTAAAAATTTGCTGTTGGTCTTCAAAATACAATACTTTGTATTTTAGTATACTTTGATATATTTCGTCTATTTTTGTGTATTTCGGCAATATATCCGTAATTTGGTATTGAAAATCTTGAGTGTTATTTTCTTCCATTTGTTAAATTATAATTGATTAAATTTATCCATTGCATTAGCTTTAATCTCGTCAGCAATATCAATATATGGTTTCATCGCTTTATAATCACTATGTCCTGTCCATTTCATAACAACCTGTGCTGGAATTCCTAACGAAAGAGCATTACAAATAAAAGTCCGCCTTCCTGCATGTGTTCCTAATAAAGCATATTTTGGTGTAACTTCATCAATACGTTTATTCCCTTTATAGTAAACTTCCCGAATCGGTTCATTTATTTCTGCTAATTCCGCTAGTTCTTTCAAGTAATCATTCATTTTTTGGTTAGTAATTACAGGTAGTACTTTATCATATTCAAAATGAACTTCTTTATATTTGTCAAGTATTGCTTTGCTATGGTTATTCAATTCAATAATCAAACTATCTGCGGTTTTAACAGTAGTAATTTCGATGTGATTTTCTTTTACATCACTTCTTCTTAAATTGAAAACATCGGAATATCTAAGTCCTGTAAAGCATTGAAATAAAAAAACATCACGAACTCTTTCCAAATATTTTTTTGTTTCTGGAATTTTGTATTCTCTCAGTTTTGTAAGTTCTGCCCAAGTTAGAAATATGACTTTCTTTTGGGTGGTCTTTAATTTTGGTTTAAATAATTCAAAGGCAAAATTAGAAGTGTATCCTTTCTTTTTACTCCATCTAAGAAACCATTTTAGGAATCCTATCTGCTTTCCTATAGTGCTATTTCGAAAATCTTTCTTATCACGGAGAAAGTTTACATATTGAGTCAACTTGCTTTCATCTAAAGCTTCATATGAAAGTTCTTTGTCAAAGTTGGTTAAATGATTCTTTGTCGCTGCAAATTTTTCATAAGTGGCTTCTGTCCAATTGTTATGTACACCACATTCCCGTACAAACTCATCAAATTTATTCATAAAAGATATTATGGGGACTTCAATCTCCAAAGTATTTGTCAACCCCTTATTTTGTCGATTGTTGAAAGCTACTTTAAGCTGTTCAGGAGTAGGAATGATGTCTTTTACTTCGCATTCTTTGAAAATGTCCTGTATATCCGAATAGTATTTTAAAAGATCTGAATTGATTTCTGTTGCAGTTTGCTTAAGTTTGTTCGTACAACCGTTTTTTACCCGTTGTCTGTCTTCGTCCCATTTTGAAACATCAATTCGGTAGCCTGTGGTAAATTCAATACGTTTATTATTGTAAATAACTCGCATACGGATTGGGACATTCTCTATTACAGGAACATTCTCTTTTTTTCTTTTTTCAAGAGCAAATACAATATTTCGTTTGATATTCATAAATGTAGTGCTAATATTCGACACCCAAATTTACACCCAATTATTGAGATGCGCAAAGATTATTTATGATATTTTATTGTTGTTAAAAAATATATTATCTATTGAAAATCAGTATTTTGATGATATGTGACTATCTATATAGGTTAAGGAGAAAGAGCCTCCAACTCCACAAAAAAATCACCGAAATTTCGGTGATTTTTTGTTAAAAAATTTCTTTAGCTATTTTATATATATTATCACTTTTCCCCATAGAATAATAATGCAAAACTGGCACCCCGAAATCCAGTAGTTCTTTACTCTGTTGGATGCTCCATTCTATTCCTACTTGTCTTACTTCGGCAGTTGTTTTACATTTTTGAACTTCATTAATCAAAGCTTCTGGCAAATCAATTCTAAAAATCTGAGGTAAAATCTGCAAATGACTTTTGGTAGCAATCGGTTTAATTCCTGGGATAATAGGAACTTCTATTCCCATTGCACGCGCTTCCTTCACAAAATCAAAAAACTTTTGGTTGTCAAAAAACATTTGGGTTACAATGTAATCTGCGCCATTTTCTACTTTTTGTTTGAGCATTTGCAGATCATAATTCATGTTAGGAGCTTCTAGATGTTTTTCAGGATAACCAGCCACCCCAATACAAAAATCCATATTTTCGGCAACTTCTATTTCTTCGTGAAGAAATTTACCAGAGTTCAAATCCTTAATTTGTTTCACCAAAT
The DNA here is from genome assembly GCA_002337005.1 of Flavobacteriales bacterium UBA1937. GTDB lineage: Bacteria > Bacteroidota > Bacteroidia > Flavobacteriales > Weeksellaceae > Cloacibacterium. The sequence continues at coordinate 30,171 of DDFD01000075.1, forward strand.
CAGACGCAAAAGGATGTCCTTCGCTGTGCGCTTTAAAGTATTGTTCGTCTTTTCTAGAATCTCCACGTAATGCCATAATGTTTTGAATACCAAGATATTGGCATTCTATTAAAGCGTATTCGGTTTCTTCTTTATTAAAACCACCACACAGAATATGCGGAACTGTATCTACTCCGTATTTATGTTGAAGAGAAGCACAAATTCCTATTGTTCCGGGGCGTTTTCTCGTGATTTTTTTCTCAAAAAGCCCGTTTTCTTTCTCTATAAAAATATATTCTTCTCTAGATGTGGTCACATCTATAAAAGGCGGCTTAAACTCCATCAGAGGATCTATATTTTTGTACAAATCATTAATGCTAGATCCTTTTTGCGGCGGAATTACCTCAAAAGAAAAAAGCGTCTTTCCGTTGGCGTTTTGTATGTGTTCTGTTATTTTCATCGGTCATTGCAAGGAACTGAGTAATCAATTCGTCCCTATTTTTTATATTTTAATTATTTTTTATTTTATTTTTTGGGCGTGTTTTGTAAAAAAGCCAAAACTATAGCCAAGCATTTTTTTACAAAACCGCGCTTTTCGTTTCAATCTTTTTTTGCCCAAGCTTTTCCCAAAGAAAAAAAGGATTTCCACTGCAATCGCTCACGCGAATCAAATTCATTTCAATAAATAATTTTCAATTTCAAACTCATTAGAGAATTTAAATTTTCTTTTTAATAAAAACTTATATTCCTCATCAGTTAAAAAACCATAAATAGAAGTAATTTCATCTTTCTTATTATATGTAAAACTCCAAGGTTTATAATTATAATTTATTTTGCCATTTCCTAAGTTAAAATCTTCATATGATACTTCTTTGAAAATATTATTAAATTTATATGAATATTTATTTTCAAAAACAATTAACTTAAAATCACTTACTGAATAAACTTTTTTGTAAGGAAAATCTTTTAATAAACAACTAGAATCAAAATGAATAGTCAAAACATTTTTATCCTTAAATTTTTCGTCAGGATAAATTCCAACAATTAATACATCACCCTTATTTTTGTAAAAATTTTTGTTTTCGGTTTTATAAATAATAAAACTTTCTACAAAATTTTTTATGGTCTTCTTGCTTTGTGCGAAAGACAAGAAAGACAAAGAAGCAAATAATATTACAAGTCTAATTTTCATTTCTAATTCTATTTAAGTTTTTTTTCGACGTTCGTTACTATTTGCTCGCAAAAATTTAATCCACCAAATTCGGGCTCAACCATTTTCTCGCCAAGTCCAAATCTATATTTTTACGTTTTGCATAATCATTCAACTGGTCTTCCGAAATTTTTCCTACCCCGAAATATTTCGCTTTTGGATTCGCAAAATAATATCCCGAAACGGAAGCTGTTGGAAACATTGCCAAACTTTCTGTGAGTTCTAAACCTATACTTTCCTTCACATTTAATAAGTCCCAAATCGTGAGTTTATCCAAATGATCCGGACAAGCTGGATAACCAGGAGCAGGACGAATGCCTACATATTTTTCGGAAATTAAATCTTCATTTTCAAGATTCTCGTCGTTAGAATATGCCCAAATTTCCGTTCTTACTTTTTTGTGCAAAAATTCTGCAAAAGCTTCCGCCAATCTATCGGCAATTGCTTTTACCATAATCGCGTTGTAATCATCGTGTTCTGCTTCATATTTTTGAGCCAATTCATCTGTTCCAAAACCTGTAGTTACCGCAAATGCACCAATATAGTCTTGTTTGCCAGAATCTTTTGGAGCAATAAAATCACTTAAAGCTAAATATTCCTTTCCTTCAGATTTTTTATGTTGCTGACGAAGCGTTCTGAAAACAAAAGTTTCCTCTTCTTTTTTCAGTTCTATATCATCTTGTTCATTAGAATTGGCAGGGAAAATCCCGAAAATAGCTTTTGCCGTCAAAAGTTTTTCAGAAACAATTTTCTTGAGCATTTTTTGAGCATCAGCAAAAAGTTCGGTAGCTTGTTCGCCAACCACTTCATCTTTCAGAATTTGTGGATATTTGCCAAACAAATCCCAACTTCTAAAAAATGGACTCCAATCAATATAAGGAATTAATTCTTCTAAATTCTGATTTTCAATGATTTGAATGCCAGTTTGTTTTGGTAAAACAATTGTTTCGTTTTCCCAATCAATTTTAAATTTTTGATTTCTGGCTTCTTCAATCGAAATATATTCTTTATCTACTTGTCTGTTCAGGAATTTTTCACGGAAATCGGCATAATCGGTTTTCAAATCCGAAACATATTCTGCATTTCTATTGCTTAACAAAGAACTCACTACGCCAACTGCTCTGGAAGCATCGTTTACGTGAATCACCGCATTTTTATATTTCGGGTCAATTTTTACTGCAGTATGTGCTTTAGAAGTGGTAGCACCTCCAATCATCAACGGGAAATCTAAATTTCTGCGTTCTAATTCATTGGCAATGTGTACCATTTCGTCTAAACTTGGGGTAATCAATCCGCTCAAACCGATCACATCTACCTTTTCATCAATTGCAGTTTGAATAATTTTTTCGGCAGGAACCATCACTCCTAAATCTACAATTTCGTAATTGTTACAGCCCAAAACCACACTCACAATATTTTTTCCAATATCGTGAACATCGCCTTTTACGGTCGCCATTAATACTTTTCCGTTCGCTTTTTGTACAGAATCTTTTTCAGCTTCTATAAATGGTTGAAGATAAGCCACCGCTTTTTTCATCACTCTCGCAGATTTCACTACCTGTGGTAAAAACATTTTTCCGCTTCCGAATAAATCACCAACTACACCCATTCCTGTCATTAAATTTCCTTCGATTACATCTAAAGGTTTTGCGGAAGTTTTTCTGGCTTCTTCTACATCTTCTTCAATAAATCTATCAATTCCTTTTACCAAAGAATGCGTAATTCTATCTTGCAACGGCAGATTTCGCCATTCCAGATTTTCTACAATTTCTTTTTTTACGGATTTATGTTTTTCAGAATAATCGAGTAATCTTTCGGTAGCATCATCTCTTCTGTCAAGCATCACATCTTCTACCAATTCTAATAAATCTTTAGGGATTTCATCATAAACTTCTAGCATTGTAGGATTTACGATTCCCATATTCATTCCATTTTTAATGGCGTGATACAGAAAAACCGAGTGCATTGCTTCTCTCACCGAATCATTTCCTCTAAAAGAAAAAGAAACGTTGGAAACACCACCCGAAACCGAAACGTAAGGTAAGTTTTCACGAACCCATTTTGTAGCATTGATGAAGTCTAACGCATTTTTGCGATGCTCTTCCATCCCTGTTGCAACAGGGAAAATATTCAAATCGAAAATAATATCTTCGGCAGGAAATTTCACCACTTCTGTCAAAATTTGGTAACTTCTTTTACAAATTTCGATTCTGCGTTCGTAATTATCAGCCTGACCAATTTCGTCGAAAGCCATTACAATTACAGCAGCTCCATATCTTTTTATCGTTTTTGCTTGTCTGATAAATTCTTCTTCACCACCTTTTAAACTGATAGAATTGACCACACATTTTCCTTGAACTACTTGTAAACCAGCTTCTAAAATTTCCCATTTTGAAGAATCTATCATAATCGGAATTCTGGCAATATCGGGTTCTGAAGCGATTAAATTAAGGAATTTAACCATACAGTATTTTCCATCGAGCAATCCGTCATCAAAATTCACGTCCAAAATTTGAGCGCCACCTTCTACTTGATTCCTTGCAATATCCAACGCTTCGGAAAATTTTTCTTCCTTAATCAATCGAAGGAATTTCTTAGAACCCGCCACATTGGTTCGCTCTCCAACATTGATGAAATTGGATTCTGGGGTTATAATTAAAGGTTCTAGACCTGAGAGTTTTAGGTATTTCATATTTTTAATGAGGTAATTTGAGAATGAGGTAATTTGGAAATGTTTTTAGTGAATTATCACATTATCTCATTTTCAAATTACCAAATTTATTTTTCTCGGTTCATACTCCTTCACCAATTCTGCAATCGCTTTTATGTGGTCTGGTGTAGTGCCACAACAGCCACCAATAATGTTAATTAGTCCTTTTTCTGCATATTCTCTGATTTGTTCTGCCATTACTTCTGGAGTTTCATCATAATGTCCGAAAGCATTTGGTAAACCTGCATTAGGATAAGCAGAGACAAAGAATTCTGATTGATTAGAAATCGTTTCTAAATACGGTGTTAATTGTTTTGCACCAAGCGCACAATTAAAACCAACGCTCAATAAATTAAGATGTGAAACAGAGACCAAAAATGCTTCTGCAGTTTGTCCGCTCAAAGTTCTTCCTGAAGCATCTGTAATGGTTCCGGAAACCATAATTGGAATTTTTATGTTTCTATCTTCCTGAATTTCATCAATGGCAAAAAGTGCTGCTTTTGCATTCAAAGTATCAAAAATAGTTTCTACCAAAAGTAAGTCTGCGCCACCATCAATCAAAGCTTCACACTGTTGTTTATAAGCAATTCTTAATTCATCAAAAGTAATGGCTCTATAACCAGGGTCATTAACATCTGGCGAAAGAGAAGCTGTTTTATTGGTTGGGCCAATAGAACCTGCTACAAATCTTGGTTTTTCAGGATTTAGAGCGGTAAATTCATCACAAACTTTTCTGGCGATTTTAGCAGATTCATAGTTAAGGTCATAGACTAATTCTTCCATATGATAATCTGCCATGGCAATAGTGGTGGCAGAAAATGTATTGGTTTCTATGATGTCTGCACCAGCTTCCAGATATTTTTTATGAACTTCTGCTATAGCGTGCGGTTGTGTAAGAGAAAGCAAATCATTATTCCCTTTTACAGGTGATTGCCAATTTTTGAATCTTTCGCCACGGTAATCTTCTTCTTCAAATTTGTAACGCTGAAGCATAGTTCCCATAGCGCCATCTAACACAAGAATTCTTTTATTAAGAGCTTCATAAAGCTGTTGAGTTCTAGAGTTCATTTTTTTATATTTTTTTTGAAATGTTAAGAAGAAATTCTGAGTAGGAATTTCAAATTTTAGAATAACAGAGTTATCTATCCAAAATTAGGTAGAATGCAGCACCTTTCTTATTCTAAAACAAGAGGTTGCTAAAGTTTCACAGGGTCTATTCCCTCCACTTTTCTTGATAACATTTCGAGGTTTTTATAAGAACAATTTTCTGCAAAACTATTGCATTTTTTCCACATTTGAAAATCAGTTTTTTAAATTTAATAAAGACGAAACACTCATTTTTTTATTTTTTTCTACCTTCGTACTTACAATGAATGAAAAAATGCAGATTATGGAAGCAGAAAAATTAAGATTAAAAGACATAAATTATAGAACTTGGGGGCCTTACGTTAGCAATAGACAATGGGGAAATGTAAGAGAAGATTATAGCTTTGATGGTAATACTTGGGAAGCTACAGGTCATGATGATGCCGAATCTAGAACTTATAGATGGGCAGAAGAAGGCATAGCCGGAATTTCCGATGAAGATCAATTATTATGTTTTGCTTTTTCTTTTTGGAACAAAAAAGATAAAATGGTAAAAGAAAGATTTTTCGGATTAAGCAATTACCAAGGAAATCACGGCGAAGACATTAAAGAAATTTTTTATTATTTAGATAACACGCCTACTCATAGTTATATGAAAATGGTGTACAAATATCCTCAGAATCCTTTTCCTTATGATGAATTGATTAATACCAATGCGCAGAGAAGTAATAAAGAGCAAGAATATGAGCTTATAGATACTGGAATTTTTGACAATAACGAATATTTTGATATTTTTATAGAATATGCCAAAATTCATCATGATGATATTTTGATGCGTGTTTCTGTTACCAATAGAAATTCGGTAAAAGCACCTTTGGTTATTCTGCCTACACTTTGGTTTAGAAATAATTGGAGTTGGGGCTATAACCAATATAAACCTGATCTTACTACCAATCATAGAGGTCAAATAGATATTTTTCATAATCGATTAGATGTAAAAAAACTCTATTCTAGAGACAAAGATGTTAAAATTCTTTTTTGTGAAAACGAGACAAATACCGAAAGACTTTTTGGTAAAAAATCTGCCAATAAATATTTTAAAGATGGTATTAATAACCATATTATTCATAAAAAAAATACGGTAAACCCAAAGAAATTTGGAACCAAAGCCGCTTTTATGATAGATACAGAAATAGAATCTGGTGAAACCAAAACTTTTGATTTCAGATTGTCTCCTCATAAAATGGAAAATGCTTTTTTTGATTTTGATGAAATTTTTGAAATTAGAAAAAAGGAAGCAGACGAATTTTATGCTGAAATTCAAAAAGATATTACCGAAGAAGACGAAAAAAATGTACAACGACAAGCTTTTGCTGGCTTGCTTTGGAATAAACAATTTTACCATTATAATGTTGCCAAATGGTTAAAAGGTGATCCTAAATTCCCTGTGCAAAGAAATTTTGGGCATTTTGTGAGAAATACAGAATGGAGACATATGCACAATAAAGATATTATTTCTATGCCAGATAAATGGGAATATCCTTGGTTTGCAACTTGGGATTTGGCGTTTCATTGTGTAAGTTTCAGTATTCTAGACCCAGATTTTGCGAAAAGCCAATTGCAGTTATTAACCAAAGAATGGTACATGCATCCAAACGGTCAACTTCCGGCGTATGAATGGGATTTTTCTGATGTTAATCCGCCTGTTCACGCTTGGAGTACCTTCCGAGTTTTTAAAATTGATGAAAAAATAAAAGGAAAACCAGATTTAGCATTTTTGGAAAGTGTGTTCCAAAAATTATTACTAAATTTTACGTGGTGGGTTAATAGAAAAGATAAAAATGGTAAAAACGTTTTTGGTGGAGGTTTCCTTGGGCTAGATAATATTGGTGCCTTTGATCGAAATACCCAATTTCAAAACGGAGAATATTTGGAACAAGCAGATGGAACTTCTTGGATGGCGATGTTTGCACTTAATATGATGAGAATTGCCATGGAGCTGGCTCTTTACAATCCTGTTTATGAAGATATGGCGATTAAGTTTTTTGAGCATTACCTCTACATAGCAGAAGCGATGGAAAGTTTGGGAGAAGATAAAAAAGGACTTTGGGATGAAGAAGATGGCTTCTTTTATGATGTACTTCAATTAAATGACGGCACTGGTATTTCTCTAAAATTGAGAAGTATTGTAGGTCTTATCCCAATGTTTGCAGTAGAAGTAGTAGAACACGAAATGCTAGAAAAAATGCCAAAATTCAAAGCCAGAATGGATTGGATTCTTAAAAATAAAAAAGAACTCGCTAATCTAGTTTCTCATTGGGAAGTAGAAGGTAAAGGTAGAAAACACCTAATGAGTATTCTTAGAAAGAACAGATTAACCAAAATTCTCAATAGAATGTTAGACGAAAAAGAATTTCTAAGTGAATTCGGAATTCGTTCTATGTCTAAAACGTATGAAGAAAAACCGTTTCAGCTAGAGATTAACGGAATCAATCACGTGGTGCATTATACACCTGCCGAAAGCGATAGTAGAATGTTTGGTGGCAATAGCAATTGGCGAGGCCCAATTTGGTTTCCGATCAATTTCTTAATTGTGGAAAGTTTACAACGTTTCCATTTTTATTATGATAACAGCCTAAAAGTAGAATTGCCAACAGGAAGTGGTAATTTTAAAAATCTAGATGAAATTTCTCAAAATCTAAGCAGAAGATTATCAAATATTTTCCTTAAAAATGATGAAGGAAAACGTGCTTTTAACGGAAATGTAGATAAATTTAATGAAGACGAATATTTTAAGAACTACATTATGTTCTACGAGTATTTCCACGGAGATAACGGTCGTGGAGTAGGAGCTTCTCACCAAACAGGTTGGACCTCTACCGTCGCAAAACTCATTAATCCTAGAATGAAATAAGCTTTTGATAATGAATGACTTTTTCAAAACATTTAAACCGATAGATATAAACCTTTCTAAGTTTATTGATTATTATTATATTGACTTCAAGCCAAATAATAAATACACTGAATATGATTGTTTTCCTCATTATAACAATACTATTTCAATATACAAAAACCATATTAGACTTAATGATGGTTCTATGAAATTTGAAGAAAACGCGAGTCCGTTTCAAATATTCACACCTGTACATGAAAATGTTTTAAAGGTTAAACAGATAGGTAAGTTAATAAGAATAGTAATAGTTTTTAAACCCTTCGGAATTAATCAATTTTTTAAAAAGCTAGATTTTTCTAATTTTAACTATGATTTTTCTTTTTTTTCTAAAAATGAAATTGATCAGCTTTTTGATTTAATTGAAATTAATAGTATAGCTGTAAAATTAGATAAATTATTTTTATCTAGACTTGAAATTATTGAAAATACTGTAATTACAGATGGGTTAAATTATATTTTTAAAAGGAATAATTTATTCTCTGTAAATGAAATGGCAGAGGTATTAGATGTTAGTAGAAGACATTTGAGTAGAATATTTGTAAAAGAGATAGGGGTATCGGTAAAAAAATTTCATGAGATAGTTTTGTTTCGTCAAACAATGGAGAAAAAACTATTTCAAAATCCTAATATTTCATTTACAGAATTAGCCTATTGTTTTAATCTGAGTGATCAATCTCATTTTAATAAAATATACAAAAAGCTTAGCAAAAGTGCACCTAAAAATTTTTATAAGAAAGGCAAAGTAGTTGGTGAGCAAGATATATTTTGGCACATATATTAGATTTTATGTCTCAAATATACAATTATGATTAAAGTTATATGCTTTTCTTTGTCAAAAAAAAATATGAAAAAAATTGTATCTTTAATGTTTTTATTGACGAATTTATTGTTTAAAAGTCAGGAAACAGACATTAACTGGAATTCTAAAATGGAAAGGAGACACCTGGAAAAAATAGAAGATTCACTTGCTTGGGATTATGAAAATTTTAAAAGAGATTTAGGTGATAAATCTAAGTTTGCTCCTTTTGATTACGGAGTTTTTCCAGCTCCTAAATATGAACTTTTAGGATACAAAAGTTTTACAGGAGTAGGTTGTGGAACAGATGTTATTGAAATTGACAAAGAAAGAAAATATGTGTATTCTTTTCTGTTAAACAGTAAAAATAGAATTAATCAAAAGTATTTAAAAGAGAATACGAACGAAGTGTTTTTTCTTATCATTACTGTTTCGGATATTTCAAAAGAAGTAGATAATAGTAACGTACAGATTACATCTAGAAATAATCCACATATTTTAGGACAGGGAACAATAGAAAATAAAAATTCTAAAATTAGTTTTTCAGCTTTTATTACAGCTGATAGAGATCAATTTGCAATAGTAAATCTACGCTTATTTAATTTGAGTTATGGTAATATTATTTTGATTGCTCCACAAAAAGATGGTTCTTTGAGATCTAAGCAAATAAAATCGAAAAAGTTAATTCAAGTACAAGAAGTAGATGCTCTGGTGAAAAAAATAACTAATGAAAACTATAGTAAAAAATTCTTTAATCTGTAAAAAAATAAAATAGTGCTTTTTTAAATTTATTTGATTCTAAATAAAAATAGATTATATATTGTGTTTTGAGTCATATTAGGACTATGTTTTTCCAAATAAGCAAAGAACTATACTTAGAATTAGCTGAAATTTATATTCAGATTTTTACGTTAAACAAATTCTTAGTTAAAATAGGCGAGAGGTTTATAAAATTCCTCTCGCTTTTATTTCTAAATATTTGTTGATAATTTCTATATTCAAATTTTCTGGTGGGGTGTAAATAGAATAAATTCCGTGTTTTCTAAGTTCTTGAATGATCAATTTTTTCTCCATTTCAAATTTTTCAGCAATAATCTCATCATACACTTCTTGCATATTATCAGGATTTTTGCCGATCAACTGAGCGACTTCAGAGTTTTTAAAGAAAACCACAACCAAAAGGTGATTCTTGGCAATTCCTCGCAGATATTTCATCTGACGGTTTACCGCATCTAAGGTTTCAAAATTAGCAAAAAGCAAAATCAAACTTCTTTGATTGATGCTCAACTTCACATCTTGATACAATCTGCTGAAATCACTTTCGTAGAAATTAGTATCAATATTATAAAGTGCCTCTGCAATTTTTTTGAGTTGTCCGTTTTTATTTTCAGCAGCGATTTTATTTTCAGTTTTTTTAGAAAAAGTCATCATTCCTGCTTTGTCAGATTTTTTGAGAATAATATGACTTAGTGCCATTGCAGAATTAATAGAATAGTCTAGCAAACTCAATCCGTTAAATGGCATTTGCATGGTTCTACCTTTGTCAATAATCATATAAATCCTTTGAGATTTTTCGTCTTGAAATTGATTTACCATCAGTTGATTGCGTTTAGAAGAAGCTTTCCAATTAATGGTTCTTACATCATCACCAGGAACGTATTCTTTAATTTGTTCAAATTCCATCGTGTGTCCCAATCTTCGGATTTTCTTAATTCCACCCATCATAAATTCATTGTTGAGCGCCATTAATTCGTACTTTCTAAGATGTATAAAAGAAGGGTAACAAGGCAATTGGTCATCTTTTTGAAAAATAAATTTTCTAGAAACCAAACCAAAAGGTGAACATACAAACACATTTAAACTTCCAAAAGAATATTCGCCGCGTTCTTTCGGTTCTAGATGATACTGGAAAAAAGTATTTTTCTTAGATTCTATATTTTTCTCAATCAGAAAATCTCTTTTTTGAAATTGAAATGGAATTTCGTCTATAATTTTAGTTTTAATATTGAAACCATATAAATTTTTAATGTCAATTTTCACGAAATTTTCGTCACCATTTGATAGTTTTTCGGGCAAAATTCTTTGCGCTTTTATAGGTTCTTTGGTCATGAAAAGCAAAAGCACATCTACGAAAGTCAAAAGCATTAAAATCAACAATAAAATTGAGGCGAAATTCATTAAAATTGGGAAAAAGAATGCCAAGATATAAATAACCGCCACAAAAAATGCACCGTAAAAAACTCTATTATTAAGATATAAATGTTTAAAAATTTTCATTAAAAGATTAAGATTTCAAAATTTGGAAACCGATACTGCAATTTAGACAATTTTTTTCAGAACAAAAATGTTTATGATGAAAAAGAAAAGCCTGTGTTTCAAGTGAAGAATTCATTTTTACACCTCGTTTTTTCCATTGAGAAATTTGGGAGTTTTTCTCGGGTTTTAAATTTTTATAATATTCTAAAATCTGTTCGGTTTTTTCTGGATTCAAGTTTTTATAATAGGTGTAAATAATTGGCAAAACCGCATTAATTAGAAGAATTTCTACGAAATCATCAGATAGAAATTTCTCTGTTTTTTCTTCAGAATTTTTCTCAAAAGTGAAATGATTTTCCCAAAATTCCGAAGTTTTTACGTTTTCAAAATAGGATTTTAGTTCTTGAATATTTTTTGCATTTAATATTTTTGAAAATAAATTTGGTTGAAGATGGTACAAACTTGCCAATTGAGAAAGCCGAATTGTAGGAAATGAAGGCGGCATTAATCGAAGAAATTTTACAGGAAACACTTCATCAGAAATATTGAATTTTGTTTTAATAAATTCAAATTCTGTTCGCCATTTTTTATTGATTTCGGTCTCTTTTTCTAATAAATTTCCCTTCCCGAAAAGCAAACTTTCTAGTTGGATTTGATTTTGAGAAATCTTCTGAATGATTTTAAAATCAATATTTTCTGCAATATTTTGATAAATTTCCGCATTTACTTTTAAGCCAAAACTATACGCTAATTTCTGAAACAAAACCGCTTCGTAATTATTCTTTGACTTAATTAGAAGATGTTCAATTTCTATAGATTTTTCGTCTAATTTTTTAAGCAAAGTTTCTTCGGAAAATAGAAACGGAATTTTCTTTGGTTCAAAAATACTTTCGCAAGGAATAAACTCATAATGATTTTCTAATGTTAGATATTTTACCAGAATTTTTTCATCAATATAATTTTTCAGTTCCAACGTTGGAATTCCAGCGTTTTTAAGCTCCAAAATATCTACATCATTGAAATAAACTGCGTGCAGAATAACCGATTGATACTCTTTTTGTGTGTCATGATGATGGAAGTACCAGTCAGAAGATTTCACATGAATTTCTATATTTCCGGCTAAAACGATATTTTTCGTTTTAATTTTTGCTAAAGAAAAATCTGGACCAGAATTTTTATTGAATTTCCCGAAATCTATTATTTCTAAATGATTACCTTCAGAATCTTTAAAGTCAAATTTTGAAAATATTTTGTATTTCCAAAGATATTGGAGTAGATTTTCGTTCATGGTAGGTAGTTTTTGTTATTTTTTCTCACAAAGATGAAATGTTTTTTCGCAAAGAGTTAATTGTTTGAAAATATAAAATTTCCGTGTTTAATTAATTCTTCAGTATTACATTTCTTTTGGTTAGAGTTTAGATTTAATGTTGGATAGATTTCACAATTCAATTTTTCAGATTGTTTTTTACTATTAAAATTATAGTTTCTTATGTAAATTAATTTTCCATGAAAAAAATAAAATTCATTTTTTTTTCCATTTACACCTCCAATATATTCTATTATTCCATTAATTTTTTTATTTTGATCCCTATTAATAGAATAACTATAGGACTTGTTTTCTAGATAACCTTCATTAATTTCACCAAAATTTCTTTTTGAAAAAGTATTTACATAAGCATCAATTTCAATTTTGTTTAATTCTTGTGAATAAAAATAATTCAAAAATATAAATATCGAGAAAACAGTTAGTTTTTTCATTGGTTTATTTGTTGTTAATTTTTCTATATTTTGAAATCAAGATTTATAAATTTATCGAGATCAAAAAAATGTTTTTCAACAAGTTTTAGATTTTCTTCATTGAAATTCCACCACTGTATTTCTTCTAATTTTTTAATTGTATTCTCATCAAACCTATATCTTATTAGCTTTGCAGGTACACCTCCTACAATGGAATAGCTTTCTATATCTTTTGTAACGATAGAACCAGCAGCTATAATAGCTCCATTTCCAATTTTTACGCCATCAAGAATTAAACAATTGGCTCCAATCCATACATCATTCCCAATATTTATTGGCAATCTTTCTTGTATTTTATTTTCTTTACTTAGTGTCTTACCTGTAGAATGTTTTGTAGAATAGAATATTGGAGATGTAGAAATTCCGTTTGTAGGGTGAATGCCCCAACCTGAAATAAAATTTGGGCCTATAGAACAGAATTTTCCAATATTTGTAAATGAGATTTTAGAGTTAGTAGCAATAGATGTGTAATCATCTATTTTAGAATGGATTATTTGATAAATTTCTGCTATGTATGATTTTTCTGAGATATCAGAGTTATTTTTGTGGTTTTTTATAGAATTCCAAGAGATGTTTTTGAATTGCGGAAAAATTTTGAAAATAAACTTTTTTATAATTCTTTTTATTTTTTTCATTTTTTTACTTTTAAACAGAAATTACTTCATCAGAATAATCTTTTGATAAATGCATTTAATTAATATAAAGTCCAGAATTATTTTTAATACTAAATTTTTTTAAAACTTCTTCATACATTTTTTCATAAATAGGAAGTATGTTGACCAAATCAAATTCTAACGCTCTGGCTTTAGCATTTTTCTTAATCTTTGCTAGCAATTTTTCGTCTGAAAGTAATTTTATAGCATAACTTGCCATAGCTTCTACATTGCCTACTTCTGCTAAAAATCCAGTTTCGCCTTGTACATTTACTTCTGGTATTCCGCCAGCGTTACTAGAAATAACGGGTGTTCCTGCCGCCATCGCTTCTAATGCTGCCAGACCAAAACTTTCTTGTTCCGAAGGTAATAAAAACACATCTGCAAATTTCAAAATTTGATACAAATTATCTACTTTACCCAATAATTTTATTTTATTAATGAGGTTTGGATTAGCATTAATAAATTCATGTACCAATTCTACATCTGGTCCATCTCCCAAAATCAATAATTTAGATTTTACCGATTTTTCTACTTTTTTGAAAATATCTAAAACATCTTGTACTCTTTTTACGGGTCTGAGATTTGAAACGTGAATCAGAATTTTTTCGTCATCATTCGCAAATTGGTTTCTTTGGCAAACTCTTAAATCTTCAAATTCTTTATTGTCTATAAAATTGGTAATGACTTCTATTTCTTTTGAAATTTGGAAAAATTTTAAAGTGTCAGCTTTTAAACTTTCCGAAACCGTAGTGATTTTATCAGAATGGTTGATAGAGAATTCTACCGCATGTTTATAGCTTGGGTGCTGACCTACCAAAGTAATATCTGTTCCGTGTAATGTGGTAACCAGCGGAATATCAGAGTTTTCTTCTTTTAGCATTTGTTTTGCGAAAAACGCTGCATAAGCATAAGGAATAGCATAATGAGCGTGCAAAATATCTAATTTATATAATTTCACTACTTGATAAATCGTAGAAGAAAGTGCGATATCAAACGGTTGATGCTTAAACAAAGGATAGGTTTGTACATTGACCTTGTGAAAGAAAATGTTAGGGTCGGTCATATCTAATCTGGCAGGCAATTCTGAGGAGATAAAGTGTACTTCATAACCTTTTTTTGCGAGAGACATCCCGAGTTCTGTAGCAACGATTCCGCTGCCGCCGTATGTTGGATAACAAAGAATTCCTATTTTCATAAGCTGTAAAACGCTTTTGCGCTGGTTTTTTTATAATTTTTCTAAAATATGCAGATATTCTGTAGTAGAACTCGCTTTGTGATTTCTGTTTTCTTTTTTATCTGCTCTAAATCTTTGATATTCTGTAGTTAGAAGATCATATTTGCCGTATTTTGAAAGGATTTTTTTTATGATTTCAGAAGGCATTATGCCTTCATTATTATAGCTCAAAAAAATGTATTTGAAATTAGCATTTTTAATTAAATCATCAAAAGATTTTTCTACCTCTTTTTTCTTACAAAATGCAGATTTTGTGTAATTTCTAAGTCCAGTTTTTCCTTTGGGCTCGAAGTAATCGTATTTTGCTATAGTGTTCAATAAGTGGTAGTTAGCTCCATATTCTCTAGCGTTGTAAGGCGGATCTAAATATAAAATATCTCCTTCTATTTTTTTGATAAGAAGATTACTGTCTTCATTATAAACCTCGTGAGAATGGCTGTTGATTTCAAAAATGGCAGGTTCCAGAACTAATTCTTTTTGAGCAGATTTTTTAATATGTTTCAAAAAAGCTCCATAAACCGAAGCGGTGTTGGCTACTTTATCTGCACTTTCTAGCAGAGAAGCCAAAAGGAAATAGTAAAGTGCCGAAGAAATCTTTTTTTCTGTTTTCCAAAGTTCTATTTTTGTACGGATGGCATCTATTTTTTTCCCGTTGTGTTCAGAGAAATAGAGTCTGTTTGCTTTTCCGTTTTCTGAATATTCATTAAATATAAAACCTTCTTCTCCATTGGTTTCGTTGAGTTCTTTGATGTAAATCTCCTCATCCAAAAATTCGTGATTTTCTATGTAATTTTTGTTGAGTACATAGCTGTAAAATTCCATATCATTACTAATCACCTTTTTCACTTCTTTTTTAAAATTTCTGCCTACAACACCAGTTCCGGCAAATAAATCGCAGAAAATTTTATCTGATAAATCATCTCCAACAATGCTTTTTACACTGTTCGAAATAAAATCAGAGAGTTTATATTTAGAGCCTATGTAATTCACTTTTTATTTTTAAATTATTTCTCAATTCCTGTTCCTGCTTTCAAATTGTCATTCACAATTACAGGCAATTTTCCAGAAATTTTCGTTTTTCCGAGCAAAGCTTTCGCAGATGCTTTCAATGATAGATCATTGTTTTCATAACTTACCAAGACAGTAGAAATAGAAGCAATGTCTATATCTTTCAAAGCATAAGGTGAACCAAAAACATCTAAAATTACATTGTGTTTTTTGCTTAATTCTGCTAAAATATCTTTACTATTTTGAGAAATTTTATAGGGTTTGTAAGCTGTGGAATTATCTTTGTGAAAACCAACAATCACTGTAGAATTTTCTGGGATTTGAGAGATTTCTTCTTTGGAAATTACATTAATCGTAGTTCCTAAGTTCAAATTTTCTACAAAATTTTGGAACGGTGCTTCTTCTAAAGGAACGTAATAATATGTTTTGCTACAGATTAAAGGCAAAAGATTTTTTTCGTCTTTTAATAAAGTAATTGCATTGGCGTACAATTTTTCTGAAATTTCGGCGTGTGAAGCATTGTTTAGGTCAGCATTAATATTTTCTGGGTTGATAGGTTTTAAATCTTGAAGACCAAGTAAAAATTTAGTTTTCAAAATTTTCTTAACGCTTTCCGCTAAACGATTTTCAGAAATTTCACCTTTTTCAAAGGCAGATTTTATTAACGCTTTTCCGTTAGGAACATCTTGAGAAAAAAGCATAATGTCATTTCCCGCTTTGAAGGCTCGCAAATCTATTTCGCCTGGTGAAAATTTCTTTGCTATTGCATTCATATTTAAAGCGTCTGTAATGATTAGACCTTTGTATTGATAAGTATTTTTGAGCAAATTGGTAATGATCTCATAAGAAACAGAAGCAGGTATTCCTTTCTTTTTTTCTAAAGTTGGCACGTATAAATGCGCTACCATTACGCCACCAATTTTTTTATCTAGCAAAGCTTTAAATGGAGCTAGTTCTACAGAATTTAATCTCTCTAAATTGTGAGAAACTACAGGTAAATCTAGGTGAGAATCTGTATTGGTATCACCATGACCAGGGAAATGTTTCATGGAAGCTAGAACGCCGTGGTCTTGTAAACCTTGCGCATAAGCCAGACCTTTTGCGATTACATTATTAATGTCTGATCCGAAACTTCTGTTGCCTATAATCGGGTTTGAAGGATTGGTGTTTACATCTACCACAGGTGCAAAATCCCAATAAATGCCCATTCTTTTACAATCTTCAGCGATTTTAGATGTCATTTCATAAATCAAAGAATTATCTTGAATAGCGCCTAAAGTCATCGCCCAAGGAAATTTATGTGCCGCAGGAAATCTCTGAAAAAGTCCCCATTCTCCATCGATGCCAATCATCATTTTAACCCTAGATTTTCCTTGGAATTCATTAAGTAGATTGATGTGTTTTTCTGCATCATCTTGCATGAGAATCAATCCGCCAATTTTTTCATTCTCGACCAGATTTCTAATTTTTTGAATTTCTTCTTCGCCTCGGTTGTTGTATAATGCTACAATGTATAGCTGCCCAATTTTTTCGTCTAAAGACAATTGTTGATAAAGAGAATCTGCAAATTTTTCGGCTTTTTGGTAGAGTTTTTGATCTCCATTTTTAGGGAAATATTGTCCGAAAATATTGATGCTTAAAATAGAAAAAAACGCAAAAAATATATTTTTATTAAAAATCATTTCTAGAAAAGTTATTCAACAAAAATAATTAAATAATGTGAGATGCGCGTAAATTTCTATCTATGATTTCGTTTCAAAAATTCTACCATTTTTGGGATTGAGCTTTTAGGGAATTCGTGACCAGCATTTCTGTCTTCTATAATCATTTCTTTTTTTTCTGATGTTTTATAAAAAGTAATTTCGCCTTCTGTTTGTGCAGAACTTTCGTCTGCTTTGAAAGCTTTTAGGTATTGTTTTGCAGAAAATTTTTGAACGGTATAAGGAACTATTTTATCTTCTTTGCCGAAACTTATCCAAACTGATTTTTGCGGAGCGCCACGAAGCCAAACTCCTCCAGGACCAGCAACGGTGACGAAAGCTGCAAATTTTTCTGGTCTCATCTTCCAAAGAACATTTACAAACCTAGAACCATTAGAATGACCAACGGCGTAAACACGATTGAAATCTAAATTCTTGTTTTGAGAAATTTCAGAAAAAACAGCATCGAAAAATTTAATATCTCTGTTTTCTAACTCATCAGGATTCATTTGCCAACCGTTATATTTTCCTTCTTTATCTACGATAGAATTGGTTACTCCTGGAATTCCTTGCATATAAATTACCAATGCTTCTGTGAAATTATCATGAAAATTGAGGTTTTTACTTGCATAATTGGCATTTCCTCCGTGACCGTGAAAGACGAAAACTACAGGCGTTTTCTCATTTTTAATTTTTGGTTCGTAAAAAATGGCTTTTCTTTCTGTTCCTTCTATTGTGTAGAATTTTTCGGTCTGAGAAAAGTTTTTGATGCTGATAATGAGTAAGAAAAAGAGGATTGTGTTTTTCATTGTAAATTGTTTAATTCTTTGATAAAAATTAAACAATAAAGTTAAAAATAAAAATTGGCACGTAAGTTGGAAGAGATAAAGTATAACCTTATAAAATTTTAACAATATGAAAAAATATTTTACTTTAATGATTCTTGCTGTTTTAGGAGGATTATTTGTAATGAGTTGCGACAGAACAGATACTGTAGCGGTGGAAGATAATGATACTTATCCTGTAATGAAAGATGTAACAGGTACTTTTACCAACGGAAATACCTATACTTTAAGCCAATCTCTTAACATTGCAAATTCTGATGTGGTTTTGGTGTATAGAAATTATAATTCTAATACCAGTAATTCTGCAGTGTGGCAATTAATCCCCAAAACTTATTATTTAAGTGGAGGTAACGAACTAGATTATAATTTTTTATTTGATGCGAGTAAAGTAGAAATCTATACAGAAGCTAATTTTGACCAAACTACTATGACTACTGCTGAGAAAAACACATATCTTAATAATCAGACTTTTAGAATAGTATTGGTTCCTGCATCTAGAGCTAGCAGAACATCTGCAGCAGCGCCTAAAGTTAACTATGAAGATTATAACGCAGTAGTTAAATATTATAATCTGAAAGAGCCAAAATAGCACTCCTTAAAAACCCATCATAAAATGGAATTCCCAACAAAATTATTTTTGTCGGGAATTTTTATAATTAGAAAGGTAAAAAGCAAGAAAAATATCAGGGGCATGTCTGGCCAGAGTCGAACTGGATAGCCTTGTAGCATATAATCTACTTCGCTATTCCTCCCCTTAATGAGACGATGTATTTTTTCTCTACGACACTTTCTATAATTTGAGATAATATTCAAAAAGACATTTCTCGTTTATGAAAAAGCGGTTTGAATTTAAATCAAAATTATCCGATGAAGTAAGTCTTTTTTGTGATATTCAATTTTTTTTAAATTTTTTAAAAGAGGCAAAATGCGAGAAAACAACATATACCTTTTCCAGGTTTTTGGAGTTGAACCAAAATCAATAGATTATCCGAAGTAAG
Source organism: Flavobacteriales bacterium UBA1937 (assembly GCA_002337005.1). Lineage (GTDB taxonomy): Bacteria > Bacteroidota > Bacteroidia > Flavobacteriales > Weeksellaceae > Cloacibacterium. The sequence goes on from DDFD01000075.1 coordinate 49,399, forward strand.
TTTTCTCTACGGCACTCTTTATTTTTTTAAAACAAGGCAATATGCAAAAAGCGTATTATCGTGCTCTACCATCTGAGCTACTTTTCCTAAATATTTGTGGAAAAGGCAGGACTCGAACCTGCGACACCGTCGTTATGAGCGAAGTAGCGCTTTTCTACGGCACTTGTTTTTATTTTTATATTCTTTAAATTTTGAAAACCAAGTAATAAGTAATAAGAGTTTTTGAATGGTTGTTCAAATTGGATTTTGACGATGGAACTCTTAAAGTGACGACATTGGTTTTTGTAAAACCGAGCAATGTGCGAAAAGATTCATATTCAATTGGAATTCGAAGGAATTCTTTTCTTACGGCATCGGTTTGGTTTTAAACTTTCATGGTTATTATTTTTTTTGCAAAATTATTGTCTTAACGTGCATTCTTTTTACGCAATTGAAATTATTTTTTGATATTTTTTAGATCATTGCTAGGGGAGACACGCCGAAGCAATATCAATATTTATTTCATTTTAGGTTTCCCTAATTTATCTAATTTTAAATTTAGTTCTTGTTTCCTTTTCTTCAATTTTTTAGGTTGAACAAAAACAAAATCAAAAAGTTGTTCAATTACTTCAATTAGCCATTCTGCTTCGCCTTTTTCAACAGGAACAATTTCTCCAGTATTCAAATCTTTAGTAGGATGAGCGGCAATATTTCCAACTTGTCTTACTGCATCAACGGCATCTGTGATGTGTGTGGGAATGTCCTTTCTGTTAGAGAAAATTTCAATTTCCTTTGCTAAACTTTTTTCTGAAATATTAAATTCCTCTCTTAAAATATTTTGTAATAATCTTCTAGTTAGAGCAGCGGAAGCTTTTGGACTTGCTGATAAAACCTTTACAGCTTCTTCATAGTCCTCTAAATATTTTTTTGGAATATCACTTGAATTCTGAAAACTATTAGTTTTTGGATAAATTAATTTCTCGGAAACTATCTCATCAATTTTCCAATCGACACCAATGTGATCAAATTTTAGGCTACCATTTTGTATTCCAACTACTAACTTACCACAATTAGGACATTCGCCGTAAAAAATCTCAATACCTTGTTTTTTATTATCAGTCTGTTGCACTTGTAATGGCTCTGTAATATTCCATTCAAATTTTACTGCTGTTGAACAATGTGGACAAATCATATTTTATTATTTTGTGGTTATTCAAATATACAAAAGCATTTTTGTTTTCCTAGCCCCGATTGCGGCGGGATTAAGTTCTTTAAAAAAATTAAATTCATTAGTCTTTTAGAAAAGCAGTGCCTATTACAGCACTACTTTTTTTATCATTTCTATGGCAGATTTTTGGTCTTCCAAAGCATTCAATACATCGAAAATTTTATCAGACCAACCTGCAATAAGATGTACATCGTTTTTTCGTACATCAAGTGGTTGTTTTCCGTAACCTGCCAAATCAAAGATATATAATTTCGCATTTGGAGCAATGTTTTTATAACGGTTCCAAGAATTTTCAAAAGAATTTATGGTTCCATTACTGTTCCACATTTGGGTATCAGTAAACAACATAACCTTGTCCACTTTTTCTTTTCTACTGATTAAATCTTCAATCACCAAATAACCGTTTGTAGAATAACCAACTTCGCCTTCGCGTTTGTAGAATTCGTTCACGTTTTTCAAAATTCCGTTTTTGGGCATTGTAATTCTTTTCCAACGATCACCAAATATACCTGTAATCGCATTTTTGCATTGCGACTGTAAAATCATTGACATCAATAAACCGACATCGTAAAGTAAAATTTTACTTTTCGGAGAAACAGGCTGTTGCATAGAACCTGAAACGTCTGAAGCAATGACCACGGAAGTTTCAAAACCAAAACCTTTGATGTTTTGTGCGCTTACCAAAACTGCATTTTCTAGTGCTTCCAAAACTGATGAAACATATTTCGAATTGATTTTGTTCAATTCTCTATATGCTGACAAAAATCTGAAAGGCAACTGCTTAGAGTTTTTCACCGCTTTTTCATCGGACAAATAATTGCAAACTTTTTCCATCGCATTTGGAGAAACATCTGCCTCTAAAATATTTCTTAAGTTTCTCAAGGTTGCCATATAACCAAGCTTGTTGCTTAAAATTAGTTCTTCCCATTTGTTTTTGAAAGCTAATTTTCTTTCTGAATCATTCGCAAATTTTGACTGACCTAAAACGGAAAGTTCAACTTCCCAAGTATATGGCGTTTCCAGATTATCATTTACAATTTTATTGAAAATAGCTTGTTGATTCTCGTCTTTTGCTTTCGGGTGTACCAAAAACAGAGCGTCTTTAAGTGTAACTTCGGCTTTTCTGTTGTATTTTGCAAACTGATACTCGTCAAATTTATTGAAAGACTTTACTAAACCTTTCTGAATTTGCTTAGAAAGTTTATTCAGTTTTTTAACGTCTTTTCTTTCATTTGCTAATTGATAGTATGCTAAAAGCTCCGTAATTTCATCTGCTCTTTGAACTACACCGTCAACAGTTTTACTTACTAAATCTGTACCCGAAGTTTGCTTCGCTAATTCTGTTACCAAAACTAATGGAATAGAACGCAAATACATATCTTTTCTTGCATAAATCGCTAGTTTTGCCACAAATTCCGGATCGTTTTTTTGAATTAGAAATTGAATTCTCGCTAATCTGTCGTTTCCTTTTTCATAGGTTGTGTTCGATAATCCTGTTGTAACAACAGCACTATACAATTCTTCTGCTGGCGTCATAGCAAATGCTCTTACTCCTTCATAATTTTTCATTACATTTTTTTCTTTTCTCAAAAAATTAAATTTCATTTTGTACTGTTTTTGTGTTAAACATATAGAAGATTATCTCTTCCTCTCTAATTTCTGATGCAAAGTAAAATCACAAGTGTGCAATCTTTTTGCGTAGTTGAAATTATTTTTGAATTATTTTGAATTTTTCATTTTTAATTCATATTCTTTATCTCTTCTATCAATTTCTCCAAAAGGACTTCCTTTGAAATATCCAATGTTTTTGAAGCCATTTTCTTTTTTTAGAAGAGATTCTTTTTCCATTACGGCACCAGTAAATTTACTTCCATAATTGCCTTCTATTTGTTTTGTTGCGGGATTTACATCTCCCCACGTCGGAGTTTTTCCTCTGTACAATGGTTCTACGAAATAAGTAATTCCTGTGACGGAAGATTTTACGATGAATCTTCCGGTTTCATCTGTGTTCGTAAGAAATCTTTGTAATACTTCTCGTCTCATAATTTTATTTTTTTTATCAGAATAAATTCTGATGTTAATATTTCGGTCGTCGCTATGCGACTTCCCACTCTAAATTCTCAATTCTCAATTTTCCATTAAATTAAACCATCATATCCGCACAATTAGAACTTGCGAAAGCATAAGGTTTTGCTTTAAAAACATAGCCCATTCCTAAGATATAACCCATTGCATCTTTCAAAGCGATATTGGATTTAAAATCTGGATCTGTGTTAATGTCAGCGTGAACTTCCATTTCTACGTTATATTTTTCTAAAATTTCAAAAATTCTATAAGCGATTTCTACAGATTTATTCACTTCATTGAGCATTCTTTCCTTGATGCTAATTTTTTGAGATTCTTTCTGCTTTCTGATAAAGGTAAACGCACCTTTCCCTTTTCTTACAAACACAATCGCTGTTGCATATTGAATTTCATGGCCATAAACATGAGAATCTGAACCAATGCAGACTTTCAATTGATATCCTAAATTTTGTTCACGAATGATGGCTTCTTCTACCAATGTTTCTATTGGTTTTTGGAAGATTTTTCCAGTCATATTCTGCCAAGTTTCTTGTTGCGTTTCCATTTTTTTCAAGTTTAAATTGTTCTACGTCATTTTTTTAATTTTGTTTAAATTTTTCTGTGGAAGTAATTGGATTCGAGCCAATTCAGCAACAGATTTACAGTCTGCCCCGACTCTCCAACTTCGGCGTACTTCCTTTTTTAAAAAATTGTTTGTCAGTTCCTATATATTTATTTTATTAGTTTTTTTAGGTGAACGTCTTCTCTGGAAAAGACAAACAATTATTACTGTGTCGAGTATTTAGCGGTTCATACGAGGATCGAACTCGTAGCTTCCGAGAGACAGTCGGAAAGGTTACCATTACCACAATGAACCATTTTTTGCGATTTCGGAAGGATTCGAACCTTCAACTTTCGGTTTAACAGACTGATGCTCTACCAATTGAGCTACAAAATCATTTAGGGGTTTCTTCGGGAATCGAACCCTGTTTTTTGGTGCCACAAACCAACGTTCTACCAATGAACTAAAGAAACCATTTGTATTCCGTATGAGATTTTTCATGAATTTTTATTTTTTTAATAGGAATTCACGAATGCTTTGCATTTCGAACTCATATCCTTCGGTAGAAAACCGAATGCACTAAACCATTATGCTAACGGAACATTTTAAAAATTGAAAATAAAAAAGCACCTCTTTTTGGGAGGTGCTGCATATTTTTCTATATCAAAATTAATTGACATAATTATACAAGCACCTTTTTAAAATAAAATCACGATAAACAGCTAGATTTCTCTCAGGATGTTGCCCCCAAAACTGCATTGATATGTTTAGTGTGCATTTCATTTTTAAATGTTTATATTTTTTTGTTGTTTTAAATTTTCGGTTGCAAAGTAAAAACGAATATTTTAATCTCGCAAGTGAATTTTTGATTTAACTATTTGATTGTCAATTATTTATATATTTGTTTTTGAAATAGAGGTAACCTCTCCACAAGAAGTTGTAGATTTAAGTATTATCTAAATGCCTGTCTCTCATTAGATTATATATCATTTTTTATTTTTATTTTGTTTTCATTTGTTGGTTTAAAAAATTTTAAATATTTGCTAATTTTTTTTCATTCTAAATAATTTTGGTGGTTTTATAGCAAAAAACGCCCCGAATATCGAGGCGTTTTCTATATATTTTGCAGAAAATTTCAGTAACTTATACGTGTATTTTATCCAAAGAAATATATTTCGCCTCATTTATAAGCATAGCATCATAGCAGAATAATCCTTTTATAGAAGGACTTTCCCATAGATTGCGTGTAATATGTACTCTTTGTAAAATCATTTTATTAATCTGCTGCAAATATATTATTTTTTTGAATTTATTTTTCATATTTAAAATTTGTGAGTTTCATAGACAATAAAGTTCTTATCTTTGTTATCCTTTAATTTTAAAATTATGAGCGTACACATTAGTGCTAAAAAAGGAGAAATTGCAAAAGTGGTTCTCCAGCCAGGTGATCCATTAAGAGCGAAGTATATCGCCGAAAATTTTTTGACCGATGTAAAATTGGTGAGCCAAACCAGAGGAATTTTTTATTTTACAGGATTATACAAAGGCAAAGAAATTTCTGTAGGTGCAAGTGGAATGGGGGTTCCTAGTATTGGGATATATTCTTATGAATTGTTTACAGAGTATGATGTAGATACTATTGTTAGAATAGGAACTTGTGGTGCATATACTACAGATTTGAAATTGTTTGACTTGCTAAATGTAGAAAATTCTGCTAGCGAAAGTACTTATGCTCAATTTGCGTGGGGAATAGATGGAGAATTAATTCCACATCAAGGAAATGCTTTCGAGGTGATTAATGAAACCGCTACATCGCTTTCCATCAATGCGAAAGCAACCAATATCCATACCAGTGATATTTTTTACCGAAAAGATGCAGGGATTCCTGCTGTTGCAGAAAAACACCAATGTTTGGCTGTAGAAATGGAAGCTTTTGCTCTTTTTGCCAATGCTAAACATTTAGGTAAAAATGCGGCGACTATCTTAACAGTTTCTGATGTAATTCCTACGCATGAACAAATTTCTGCTGACGAAAGAGAACGTGCTTTGAAACCAATGATAGAATTAGCTCTGGAATCTGCTATTAAATTGTAATGGATTTTTTTGATAGTGAAATAAAACAAAAAACGCTTCAGAATGTTTCTGAAGCGTTTTTATTTGGTGTCTTTTTCGTCATCTTCTAAGAGATGCCCGAAATAGTTTTTCTTTGTTTTTAGATACTCTTTGCTATTTTCGTTGGCTTTTATTTGCAGAGGAATTCTTTGGTTGAGGTGAATTTCGCTGTTTTCTACAAATTTTATTTTTTCGGGGTTATTGGTCAAAAGATTAATTTCTTTTACGTCCAATATTTTAAGAATATCAATTGCTACGTTGAAATCTCTATCATCAGCAGGCAGCCCCAGTTGTAAATTAGCTTCTACTGTATCTAGTCCTTTTTCCTGAAGTGCGTAAGCTTTTAGTTTGTTGATGATTCCTATGTTTCTACCTTCTTGACGAAGATATATAATGATTCCCCCGTTTTCGTGAGTGTATTTGAGAGCGGAGTCTAGTTGTTGTCCGCATTCGCATTTCTTAGAATGAAAAACTTCGCCAGTAATGCATTCAGAATGGAAACGAACATTTACAGGCTTAGAAAAGTCTGTATTCTCTGCGATAAGTGCCATGTGTGGCATCCAGTCATTTTCGTTTTCAGAAAAAGCAATCATTCGGAAGTTGCCGTAATCTGTAGGAACGTTCGCTTCCGCTTGAGTTTTTACCATTTGTTTCAGTGTTTTATTCTATGAATTTTTCAGATTCTATTAAGGTAATATTTGTTTTTACTTTAGCCATAAATCTGTTGAGAAGTTCTAGCTCATCTTCTGGAAGCTTATCTTTCAGTTTCTGAATATTTACAAATGTTTTTTTGTATAATTCATAAGCATCATTTTTACTAATGACATCTTTTTGCTTGATGGCGTATAGATAATCTGTGATGTGTAATTTTAATTTATAGATTTCAGAATTCATTGTTTTATTGCTAAAAATAGGAAATTCTGATAATAAGTTAGAAAGCTCTGAAGCGTAATTAATGGTATTTATAGATTCTGAGGTTTTGCTAGAAGCACTATAAACAGAATTGGTATTGCTAAAACTATTGGCTAAAGGAGATAAGTTTAATTTTTCTACAGAGCAAGAAGTCCATAGAATCAAGGCAAAAAATAAACTTATAAATTTCCTCATTAATTTTTTGATTTTTGATAAAGTACAGGGTTAAGGCTTTCGTCATTATACATTTTCATCTGTTTGTACGTTTTCATCTTAACGTTTCCTTTTTCTATTTCTTCTAATAAAAAATCTATCGCTTGACTTAGGTCTTTTTTTTGTTCCAGAAGCACATTTAGTTTTTCTGTACATTTAGCTCTATGTTCATCAGAAGCAGATTCTCTGGTTGCTTCTTGGTTCATGTGATATACTTTCAAAACTAAAATAGAAAGTCTATCTATAGCCCAAGCTACGGTTTCTGTATTAATCTTGGCTTCAGATTTAGGAGTGATATTTTGGTATTTTTGTAAGAACCAACTGTCTATATATTCTACTAAATCTGTTCTTTGCTGATTAGATGCATCTATTCTTCTTTTAAGTTTCAGCGCATCTACAGGATCTATGCTTTCGTCTCTAATAATATCTTCGAGATGCCATTGCACAGTATCTATCCAGTTCTTAGCATACAAAAGTTGTTCCAAACTTCCTTTTTCGAAAGGATTATTTATGGGGAAATCAATATTGTCATTAATATGATAATCTTCAACAGATTTGTTGAAGATATCCCAAGCTGATGAAGAAAAAGACATAATTAGTTAGAGTTTTCAGATTTATTAGAATCTTCTGGTTTTTTGTCTTCTTCTTTTACGGCGTCTTTAAATTCTTTAATTCCGCTACCTACGCCTTTCATAAGTTCTGGAATTTTTTTACCTCCGAATAATAAAAGAAGTATTATAGCAACAATAATGATATGCTGCGCAGAAAGGCTTAATATTACAAGTGATGAATTCATTTTGAAAATTTTTTTTACAAATTTACATTAAATTTTAATACGAAACCCAATCCATAGGATTCAAAGGGGCTATAGGATTTACAGCTGAATTCCAAATTTCAAAATTGATGGAGTTTATACCATCTAAGTCTGTGCCAGCACTGCCAAGTTGAGTTCCAGCAGAGACTTGTTGACCTTGAGAAACTGTTAAGTTTTCTAAATTTACGTATATAGTAAAATAACTACCGTGTTTTATCATCACTGTTTTTACACCTCCTACTACTGAAACTTTACTTACTGTACCAGGAAAGACACTTTTAACTTTGGCACCAGCCGCAACTTTTATTTTTATACCATTATTTTCTATTATAATTCCAGGAAAAACTGGATGAGGTTGTTTCCCAAATTTTTCGATGATAGTTCCACTAGCAACAGGGAAAGACATTCTACCTTTATAAGATGAAAAATTACTGCCTGCAACTGTTCCGCCAATATCAAAATTTTTAAATACTTTTTGTTCTGCTTCATCTTTTGCTTTTTCAGTTTTAGCTTCTAATTCCTTTGTCGCATTTCTTGCTTCATCTGCTTTTATTTTAGCTACTTTTAGCCTTTCATCAGATTCTTTTTTTTCTTTTTCTGTTATGGCTATTCTTGCTGCATCATTTTTGACTTTTGCCTCTTTTTCTGCTTTTTCTTTGTCAGCCGCTATTTTAGCAAGTTTTCTTTCTTCTTCCTCAGCTTTTTTCTTTTCTAAGGCTA
>DDFD01000075.1:58142-69548 GCA_002337005.1 Flavobacteriales bacterium UBA1937
CTTTTTCTATTACTACCAAATCTTGTTTCTGTCTATTAAGAAGAGCATCCTTTTCTTTTACAGATTTTTGCTTCTGATTGATAGAAGTTTTTATTTGATTGGCTTTGTCAGAGATTTCGGCCGCTTTTTTATCTTGATATTCGCCGTATTGTTTGATGTATTGTACTCTTCTGATAGCTTCTCCTAGGTTTTTAGAAGAAAGTACGAAGGTTACTTTATTTTGAACACCTTTGTTTTTATAGGCTTTCACCAGAATGTCTGCATAGTCTTTTCTAAGTACTTTCAGTTCTCTGTTAAACTTATTAATTTCTAATTGACGTTTGTAGATGTCATCTTCTATAAATCTTTTTTCTTTTTGAGTATTGTTTACTACTTTTTCTCTCAGAGTAATTTTTTGGTTTACACTCGCAAGGTATGCCAAGGAAAGTTTGGTTTCGCCTTTTGCTTTTGCTAGTTCTGCGTTAATATTGGCAATCTGTTTCTTCAGTTCGGCATTTTGTTTTTGTAATTGCTCTTTTCTGTTTTCTGGTTGTTGAGAAAAGGCAAATCCGAACAATAATAGTCCTAAAAATAAACTCAGTTTTCTATGCATCATTTAATTATGGTCTTTGTATAATTAGCAGGAATGGAAAAAGGTGTTTCCATCTTCAAAAAATCAAATTTCGTATTTTCTATTAAAATTTGTTGCGTTTTTTGTCCTTTTATAATTATTTTAACATTTTTTGGGAGTTTTTGTGAACCTATATTTTCGAAATTTTCATAATTAATTTCTAAGGTATTTTTGGATGCTAAGTCTTCTAAAAAAACTTTTTTCAAGTCCAAATCACTGCTGTAATCAAGACTTATTTTGTACTCACTTTTTTTGCCATTGGCTTCAAAAATTTGATTTTTTATTGAATTCAAAGTAAAGCCTTGTTCAGTATTAGTAAGTGTATAATCGTTTTCATTAACAGGGATAAATGTTTTCCCTAGTAATAAATTTTGCAAAAAATTATAATCTATAAAATTGACTTTCAGTAGATTGTTAATATATGAAAAATCTGAATCAATATAGGTTTTATTCAGTTTTTCGAAGCCTTTAATACCAGAAGGAGTGGCTATTCCTCTTGCCATAGTAATAAATAAAGCTTGTAGATTTATCCATATTTTTTGATTGTTTTCTACATAAAAAGTAGCATCTAAAGTTGGGATAAACTGTCCCGTTTCTGCATTTACTTTGCTGCTAATTTTTAAGCTTTCAAAATCATCTTTTTGAGATATTTTATCAAAAAAAGCTTTGTTAGAATTAACAATAGGTTTTTCTATAGGGCTATTTGGCTGCACCACAGTTCTGGTTTTGCAAGAAAATAATGCCAATGCTGCGAATATGCTAAGAATAAAATTTTTCATATTTTTTTAGTCAATGTTTCAAAAAAACATTACAATTATAACGCCAAAACACACAAAATGTTTTGTGTGTTTTGGCGTTTATGGGATTATAATTAATTTCTATTGGTCTTTAGAATGAAAATCCAAAACGGAATAATCTCCTAAAGAAATCTCTCTAGAAACACCATAATAATGGGCGTTATTACCAATCATAGAATTACTAAGATTCCCATGGTTAATAACCGTTTTTTCTTGAATTAAAGAGTTTTCTATGTTAGAATTTACTATGCTGGTTCCGTTTCCTAAAGAAACAAAAGGTCCTATTTTAGAATTTTTAATTTCAACATTTTCACCAATAAAACAAGGCGGAATAATAAGACTGTTTTCAATTATTGCTGATGCTGGTGGAGTAGCCATTTCTACTTTTTCGTAAGCAAGAATTTTTCCGTTGGTTTCTACCGTTGCATTTTTGTTGCCACAGTCCATCCAATCATCTACTTTGCCAAGAGAAAATTTCGCTCCTTTTTGTCGAAGATTTTCTAGAGCTGTAGTTAATTGATATTCACCACCTACCTTAATGTCATTGCTCATAATATAATTGATTTCTTCCATCAATTTTTCAGCGGATTTGAAGTAGTAAATTCCAATAATGGCTAAATCTGAGACAAAAGTTTTTGGTTTTTCTACAAAATCAGTAATAAAGCCATAATCATCTAATTTTACTACCCCAAATGCGGAAGGATCTTCTACTTTTTTCACCCAAATTACACCATCAGAAACTTTATCTAACACAAAATCTGCACGGAAAAGCGTATCTGCAAATGCAATTACTACATCACCTTGCATAGAATTTTCGGCACATTTTATGGCGTGCGCAGTTCCTAGAGGTTCGTCTTGTGTGTAGATACTTCCTTTAGCGCCTAATTTTTCTGCAATTTCTATCAAAGATTGCTCTACTTCTTCACCGAAATCACCAATAATAAAGGCAATTTCGTCTATTTTTTCTCCTGCTACTTTTGCAATATCTTCTACTAATCTTTGTACAATTGGTTTTCCTGCGATAGGAATTAATGGTTTAGGAACTGTAAGGGTATGTGGTCTTAATCTAGAGCCACGTCCTGCCATTGGAACTATTATTTTCATTGTATTTTTGCTTTTAGCTGTCGGCGATCTGCTTTCAGCGGTTTATGTGTCTTTTTATAATTAAAAAAAATATTTTATGCTATTGTTTTTAAAATCGTCAATTTGTTACTTTTTTGTTTTAATTTATTTTGAAATTCCAGAACTTCCAAAACCGCCTTCGCCACGGTTGGTTTTGTCTAGATTTTCTACTTCTTCCCAAATTGCAGTTTCGTGTTTAGCGATTACGATTTGTGCAATTCTATCACCATCGTTAATGGTGAAATCTTGGGAGGATAAATTTACTAAAATTACACCAATTTCACCACGATAATCTGCGTCTATTGTTCCGGGAGAGTTGAGGACAGTGATTCCGCTTTTGAAAGCAAGTCCGCTTCTTGGTCTTACTTGTGCTTCGTATCCTTTTGGTAATGAAATGAATAAACCTGTTTTTACTAGTTTTCTTTCCAGAGGTTTTAGCGTGGTTGGTTCATCAATATTGGCATACAAATCCATCCCTGCAGAAAGTTCGGTTTGGTATTTTGGCAAATCGTGTTTTGATTTGTTGATTACTTTTATGGTCATCTTTTAATTTTTGAAAGAATAAATTGTTTTTCGCTGTACAACAAAATTCCACTATAAATTAAGAATAATACATTGCTGAGCCAAAAATTATAATTGAAATATTTTACTGAGATAAAACTAAAAAACATTAACAAAACCAAGAAAAATGAAATTTTCTTAATTCTATATGGAATTGGATAATATTTTTGCCCAAGGAAGTAAGACAAAACCATCATCAAGAAATAGGCAATAAAAGTAACCCAAGCCGAAACCATAAAACCATATTTTTGTAAAAATAACAAATGTAATGCGATAGTTACACCAGCTCCAAACCAGGAAATTAGGGTTCCGAAATGCGTTCTATCAGTTACTTTGTACCAAGTAGAGAGATTGTAATAAATACCGAAACATAGGTTTGCAATTACAATAATGGGAACAATATCCATTGCCGTCCAATAACTATGGTCTGTAATGAAAATTACCTTCAACCAAGAAATGTTGGCAATAATTCCCATTGCAACAATAGAGGCAAAAAAAGAAAAATATTCGGTTACTTTTGCGTAATTATTTTTCGCATTTTCACTATTCATTTGCTTGAAAAAATAAGGCTCAATTCCCATTCTGTATGCTGTTACAAAAAGAGTCATCAAAACGGCTAATTTATAACAACCACCATAAGCACCCGCATCTGCTTTAGAAATATTATAATATTGAGTTATTTTATCATAATTTTCGTTGACCTGAAAAGCTAAACCAGCAATCATAATTGGCCAAGAATATTTTATCATTCTTGAAAAAAGTTCCTTACTAAATCGGAATTTTACCTTTATAATAATCGGAAGTAGTAGTAAAAATGTTGCCAAACTTCCCAATAAATTACTAATGAAAGGATAAGAAACCTGTCCGTCTAAACCTAATTTTTCGGAAGTGCTTTTTGGAACAAAAATAAAAAGTGCAATTACAGAAACTGTTTGTATCAAAATAGATGTAATCCTTATTACAGAATATTTTATTGGCATATTATGAAAACGCAACCAAGCGAATGGAATTACGCAAATAGCATCCAAAAACGCAATCATAGCAAACCATCTTAAAAATTCTGGATTTTTTGCATAGTCTAAAATTACAGAAAGTGGCGTGCTAAATGCTAAAATTGAAATTAAAAATACAGTAGCCAAGCCAAAAATAAACCAAAAAGAAGTATCAAAAGCTTTTTTTTCATTCTCTTTTTCGGTAGAAAATCTAAAAAAAGAAGTTTCAAAACCGAAAGTAAGCATCACATTTACCAAGGCAATCCAAGAATATAAACTAGAAAACACCGAAAACGCTTCTCTGTCTATATAATGAATATACAAAGGATTTAAGACAAATGTAATTACTCTTGGCAAAATGGCGCCAATTCCGTAAATGATGGTTTCGTTGAGTAGTTTTTTCAATTTTTTCTACATTTTTAGAATGCAAAAGTAACTATAAGATTTGGGATTTACGGTTTGGGATTTATGATTTTTAAAGAAATCAATGAAGCAAGGTATTTCCAAGCAATTAAAATTTTAAATTCTTTTGGCTTTACTCAAAACTTCAATTAAATTTGTAGAAATCTAAAAGTGAAATGAAAATTTTAATCAAAAATGCCCAAATTGTAAACGAAGGAAAGATTTTTAAATCTGATATTTTGATTGAAAATGATTTGATTGCCAAAATTTCTGAATCCATTCCCGAAGAAAATTTGGACAACGTGATAAATGCCGAAGGAAAATTTCTTATTCCGGGAGTTATTGATGATCAAGTGCATTTTCGTGAACCAGGTCTTACGCACAAAGGCGACATTGAAAGTGAGTCAAAAGCTGCAATCGCAGGCGGAATTACAAGCTACATAGAACAACCAAACACCGTTCCGAATGCTGTAACGCAAGAACTTTTAGAAGAAAAATATAAAATTGCTTTCGAGAAATCGTACGCTAATTATTCTTTTTCGATGGGCGGAACTAATGATAATTTGGAAGAAGTTCTAAAAACCAATCCGAGAAATGTTGCCGCCATCAAACTTTTTCTGGGTTCTTCCACAGGAAATATGTTGGTCGATAATCCTGAAACTTTGGAGAATATTTTCAGCAAAGTAAAAATGCCAATTTGTGTGCATTGTGAAGATGAAACCACGATTCGCAAAAACACAGAAATTTATCAAGAAAAATATGGAGAAGATATTCCTGTGAAATTTCATCATCTCATCAGAAGCGAAGAAGCGTGTTATTTATCAAGTTCTAAAGCGGTAGAATTGGCAAAAAAAACGGGTGCAAGATTACATATTTATCATCTTTCTACTGCAAAGGAAACCGAACTTTTCCGAAATGATATTCCTTTAAAAGAAAAGAAAATTACGGCGGAAGTTTGTGTTCATCACCTTCATTTTACCAATGAAGATTACGAAAAAAAAGGAAGTTTAATAAAATGGAATCCCGCAGTAAAAACCGAAAAAGATAAAACTGGACTTTGGGAAGCACTTTTAGATGATAGAATAGATGTGATTGCAACAGATCACGCTCCGCATACTTTGGAAGAAAAATCTAATAAATATTTAAAATGTCCTTCTGGTGCGCCATTGGTTCAGCATTCTCTGCAAGTGATGTTTGAATATTTTAAAAATGGAAAAATTTCTTTAGAAAAAATTGTAGAAAAAATGTGTCACAATCCTGCGATTTTATTTGAAATTGAAAAAAGAGGTTTTGTGAAAGAAGGGTATAAAGCAGATTTGGTTCTTATTAATCCAAATGCTGAAAATGTTATTTCTGAAGAAAATATTTTTTATAAATGCGGCTGGAGTCCTTTGGAAAATGAAACTTTCCACTCTGAAATTACCCATACTTTCGTCAATGGAAATTTGGCTTACGAAAACGGCAAATTTTCAGAAATAAAATTCGGAGAACGATTACTTTTTGAAAGATAAATGTTAAAATTTTCAAAAAAAATGAATTTATGAGAAACAATTTTAGAAAAGATTCGTCTAATAACTATAAAATTAATTTGATATGATTAAAAAGCTTACGTTTGCGTTGGTAGCAATGGCAATTTCTGTTACTACTTATGCACAATCAAAATTTGAGTGGAAAGAAGCTTCAGGTAATGGTTATAAATACAAATATGTAACCAACGATCCTACACAAGCTAGATTTTACACTCTAAAAAATGGTTTAACTGTAATTTTGAGTCCAACCAAAAAAGACCCAAGAATTCAGGCTTATGTAGCGATAAAAGCTGGTAGCAAAACAGATCCTGCTACTAATACAGGTTTGGCGCATTATTTAGAACATATGTTGTTCAAAGGAACAGATAAATATGGTTCTCTGGATTGGGCAAAAGAAAAACCTGAATTAGACAAAATAGATGCATTGTATGAACAATACAATAAATCTAAAGACGAAGCACAAAGAAAAGCAATTTATAAAAAAATAGATTCTGTTTCCGGTGTAGCTTCTAAATATGCGATTGCTAATGAATATGACAAAATGATGTCTGCAATGGGAGCACAAGGTACCAATGCTTTTACCAGTTTTGAGCAAACCGTTTATACGGATGATGTTCCTAGTTCTTCTTTGGATAAATATTTGGCGGTTCAAGCCGAAAGATTCAGAAATCCTATTCTTAGAATTTTCCATACAGAATTAGAGGCGGTTTATGAAGAAAAAAATAGAAGTTTAGATAGTGATGGTTCTCTCGTTTTCGAAACTTTATTGGCTAACTTGTTTCAAAAGCATAATTACGGTCAGCAAACTACTATTGGTACGGTAGAACACCTTAAAAATCCTTCTTTAGTAGAGATTAGAAAATATTTTAACAATTATTATGTGCCTAATAATATGGGGATTATCTTGTCTGGTGATTTCAATCCAGATGAAGTAATTGCTAAAATTGATAAAGATTTTTCTTACATGAAAGAAAAACCTATCACTAAATATACTTTTTCACCAGAAGCTCCTATTACAGCTCCTGTGGTAAAAGAAGTGGTAGGGCCAGATGCAGAAAATGTAACCATCGGTTTCAGATTGCCAGGTAATAAAGATAAAGATGTACTTCTAGCAGATTTAGTAGGGCAAGTTTTAACCAACGGAAAAGCTGGACTTTTAGACTTGAATTTGGTTAAAAAACAAAAATTGTTGAGAGCAAGTGCTTTCACCTATCCTTTAATAGATTATGGAATTCTATATCTTTCTGCTGCACCTACGAACGGACAAACTTTAGAAGAAGTAAAATCTTTGGTTTTGGCAGAAATAGATAATCTTAAAAAAGGAAATTTTGATGCTGATTTAATTCCGGCTATCGTAAATAATATCAAAAAATATAAAATCCAAAGCACAGAAAACTACGGAAACAGAGCTAGTGATTTGATGGATGCATTTACCTCAGAATTAGATTGGAAAACACAAGTTGCTTATGTAAATGATTTGTCTAAAATCAAAAAAGAAGATGTAGTAGCTTTTGCTAATAAATATTTAGGAGATAATTACGTGGTAGTTCTTAAAAGAAAAGGCGAAAGAAAAGACTTAGTAAAAATTGAAAAACCTACTATCACACCAGTAGAAACCAATGCAGATAAGCAATCTTCATTTGTTAAAATGGTAAACGATATGCCTGCAACACCAGCTAAACCAGTGTTTTTAGATTACGGTAAAGATATCTTGAAATCTAAACTTGGGAAAGCGGAGGTTCTTTATGTTCCAAACAAAGACAATTCTATTTACAGATTAAGATTTAGATATAAAACGGGTACGCTTAATGATTTGAAACTTCCTTTGGCAGCTCAGTACATTCAGTTTTTAGGAACAGATAAAAAATCTGCAGAACAAATTTCTAAAGAATTCTACAAAATAGCTTCAAGTTTCAATATTTCAGCAGGCGAAGAATACACTACAGTAATGATTGAAGGCTTACAAGAAAACTTCGAAAATGCAGTAAAATTATATGAAGATTTAGTACTGAACGCAAAAGCAGATGATAAAGCTCTAGTTGCACTAAAAGCAAGAATTGCAAAGTCTAGAAAAGATGCTAAACTGAATAAAGGAGCCATTATGCAAGGCTTAACGAGCTATGCTCTTTATGGTGCCAAAAATAAATTTAATAATGTTCTTACAGAAGCAGATTTAGCTGCTGTTACGTCTCAGGAATTGGTAGATAGAGTGAAAAATCTTAATAATTATGAGCAAACAGTAATTTATTACGGGCCAGCATCTATTACCGAACTTACTTCTAAGTTAGCTCCACTGCATAAAGTACCAGTAACTTTTGCTAAAGCATCAGAACCAAAAGTTTTCAAACAAGTTGCGCAGGGCAAAAACCAAGTACTTTTTACCAATTATGAAATGGTACAAGCCGAAACAAGATGGGTGAGAAATACAGAAGCTTACGATCCGAAAAATACGACTTTAGTTAATGTTTTTAATAATTATTTTGGTGGAGGAATGGGCAGTTTGGTATTCCAAACCATCAGAGAAAGTAAAGCTTTGGCTTATAGTACTTACGGAGTTTACGCTTCTCCTTCTAAAAAAGAAGATGATTATTATATGCTAGCTTACGTTGGTAGCCAGGCAGATAAATTTAATGATGCAGTAGGTGCTATGAATGAATTATTAACCACAATGCCAAAACTGCCAGTAAATCTAGATTTGGCAAAAGGTCAGGTTAAAAAAGATTTAGAAACGGAGCGTATTACGCAAGACGGAATTATTTTTAATTATTTAGGAGCACAACAGTTAGGTCTAAAAGAAGACATCAGAAAACAAGTATATTCTTCTGTAGATAAAGTAACTCTAGATGAATTAAACCAATTCCACCAATCTCATTTTTCTGGAAAACCATACACATATTGTTTGGTAGCTTCAGACAAAAAGGTTTCTATGGATGACTTAAAGAAACTAGGCGAAGTAAAAACAATTTCTCTGGAAGAATTATTTGGATATTAATTTTCTAAGTAAATAATATAAGAAAGACCGCAGTTTTGCGGTCTTTTTTGTTTACTCAAAAATTACACATTAGGTCGTTTTTCGCTGTATTTTATTGATAGGATTTTCATCCTATCCTTTAATAAATCGTCACTTCGTGACTCTTTTTTTTACAATGTAATTTGGTTTTAAATCTCAGAAATAATTTTTTCCATAGCCACTCTTTTTTTGGGGTTGAATTTTGGTTGGTTGCTATCTTCTGGGTCTCTTTTTCCTAGGCAAACTGCAAAAGTGGTGAAATGATTGTCTAGACCTAAAATTTCTGTATATTTTTCATTTTCAATGCCTTCCATTGGAGTGGCGTCTATGCCAATAGATGCACATGCGGTAAGAAAAACACCTAGAGAAATATAGATTTGGTTTTTCATCCAAGATTTTATTTCTTCTTCTGGTCTAGGTTTTAGATAGGTCTTATAATAATTAACAGCACCTTCTGGTAGATTTTCGGAGATTTGTTTCTCGAAAAAATCTAAATTATTCACTACATTAAAAACCACCAAATGACTGCATTGAAGTACTCGTTCTGTATTATGACGAGAAACTTCTGCTAATCGAGTTTTTAATTCTTGATTCTCCACAAAAATAAATTTCCAAGGCTGGCTGTTGATGGAAGATGGAGAAAGCTGAAGGATTTGTTTTAGTTGTTCTATTTTTTCTGAACTTATTTTTTCAGTTGAGCTGTATTTTTTAGTGGTATATCTCTGCTGCATTAATTCTAGAAAATCCATATTTCAAATATTTTTATGACAAATTTATTCATTTATTCCTTAAGAATGGTTTTAATGAGTATTTTAGCGAAAAATAAAAATGAATTTATCCTTTAAAATAAAATTTCTTTATTCTTTTCTTAGCCTTTTGTTTCTGGCTGATTTACTTTTTATTTACTTAGATAAAACCAATTTTAGATTCTTTTCCAAGAATTTATTAATGCCTATTTTACTATTAATTTATCTTTCAGAAGCGAAATTTCACCAAATTAAATTAGACCTTTTTTTTATTTTAGGACTCATTTTTAGCTTTTTAGGAGATTTCTTTTTATTGCTTAAATCTGGTTTTTTATTAGGATTGGGCAGTTTTTTATTGGCGCATATTTTCTATATTATAAGTTTCAAAAAAAGAAGTTTGAGTAGAGTTTCAGTTGAGGTTGTTGTAGCGCTATTGTTGTATTTGGTTTCATTAATTGCTTTTTTGTTTCCTCATCTTGATGAGATGAAAATCCCAGTCATTATTTACGGAATTATCATTTCTACAATGCTTTATTTTAGTATCAAGACTCAAGAAAAATTACTGATAGTTGGAGCGTTATTTTTTGTGATTTCAGATAGTGTTTTGTCTGTTAATCTATTTGTGAGCTCTTCTTTGTTGCTTAATCTATTGGTAATGATTACATATGTTTTGGCTCAAGTTTTATTGGTAAAAGGAATTTTGAAGACTTCAAAAACTTATTCATAACATTCAATTAATTTCTTGAAACTATTAAATAATGATTATTTTTAAAACCTAATTTAATTTAAATTTAAAATGAATCTATACACTCAACCAATGCTTCGCGAAGATGCATTAAAAGATAAAGTAATCATCGTAACAGGTGGTGGAAGCGGTCTTGGGAAAGCAATGACCAAATATTTTCTTCAATTGGGCGCGAAAGTAGTTATCACCTCTAGAAATTTGGAAAAACTACAAGGAACGGCAGCAGAATTAGAAGCAGAAACAGGAGGAAAGGTACTTTGTGTCTCTTGTGATGTAAGAAATTGGGAGGAGGTAGAAGCCATGAAAGATGCTGCTATCAAAGAATTTGGGAAAATAGATATTTTACTAAATAATGCGGCAGGAAATTTTATTTCTCCAACTGAAAGATTAACGCATTCTGCTTTTGATTCTATTCTTGATATCGTATTGAAAGGAACTAAAAATTGTACTCTTTCTGTAGGGAAATATTGGATTGAAAACAAAATCGCAGGTACGGTTCTTAATATTGTAACCACCTACGCTTGGACAGGTTCAGCTTATGTAGTTCCATCGGCGTGTGCTAAAGCAGGGGTCTTGGCAATGACCAGAAGTTTAGCAGTAGAATGGGCAAAATACAATATTAGATTTAATGCCATTGCACCTGGTCCGTTCCCGACAAAAGGAGCTTGGGAAAGATTATTACCAGGAGATTTGGCAGAAAAATTTGATATGAGAAAAAAAGTTCCGCTCAGAAGAGTTGGGGAGCATCAAGAATTAGCCAATTTAGCAGCATATTTAGTTTCTGATTTTTCGGCTTATGTAAACGGAGAAGTGGTTACAATAGATGGTGGAGAATGGCTGCAAGGTGCAGGTGAATTTAATATGCTAGAACAAATTCCGCAAGAAATGTGGG
>DDFD01000004.1 GCA_002337005.1 Flavobacteriales bacterium UBA1937
TTGCCGAAAAGCTAGACGAATTAGGTGTGGATATTATTGAAGCAGGTTTCCCGATTTCTAGTCCGGGAGATTTTTATTCGGTTACCGAAATTTCTAAAATTGTAAGAAATGCTACGGTTTGTGGTTTAACCAGAGCCAATAAAAAAGATATTGAAACCGCAGCAGAAGCTTTAAAATTTGCTAAAAGACCAAGAATTCATACAGGAATTGGTACTTCTGATAATCATATTAAATTCAAATTTAATTCTACCAGAGAAGCCGTTTTAGAAAGAGCTGTAGAAGCTGTAAAATATGCTAAAACTTTTGTAGAAGATGTAGAATTTTATGCGGAAGATGCAGGTAGAACAGACAACGAATTTTTAGCCAAAGTCTGCGAAGAAGTCATAAAAGCAGGCGCAACTGTTCTTAACATTCCTGATACTACAGGTTATTGTTTACCAGAACAATACGGCGCAAAAATGAAATATTTACGAGAAAACGTAAAAGGTATTGAAAAAGCGGTGCTTTCTTGTCATTGTCATAATGATTTAGGTTTAGCAACCGCGAATTCTATTTCTGGGGTAATTAACGGAGCTCGCCAGATAGAATGTACCATCAATGGTTTAGGAGAACGTGCAGGAAACACTGCTTTAGAAGAAGTGGTAATGGTTTTGAAACAGCACAAAGATTTAGATTTATACACCGATATTAATTCTAGAATGTTAAACGAAATGAGTTTGATGGTTTCAGAATTGATGGGAATGCCAGTTCAACCGAACAAAGCAATTGTAGGTTCTAATGCTTTTGCGCACAGTTCTGGTATTCACCAAGATGGTGTGATTAAAAACCGTGAAACTTACGAAATTATTGATCCTGCTGAAGTTGGTGTCAATGAATCTTCTATCGTTTTAACGGCAAGAAGCGGACGTTCTGCTTTGGCTTATAGATTTAAAAATATTGGTTTTGATGTCACTAAAAATGAGTTGGATTATTTATACCAAGAATTTTTGAAAATTGCTGATACCAAAAAAGAAGTCGTAAACGAAGATTTACAAGTAATGATGGCTACTTTTAGCCAAAAAATTGGATAAAAAATAAAAATGAGTACAAAGAAAACATTATTTGATAAAGTTTGGGATGCACACGTAGTAGATACCGTTCCAGACGGGCCGCAAATTATTTATATTGACAAACACCTTATTCACGAGGTAACCAGTCCGCAAGCTTTTGCAGAATTGGAGTCTAGAAATTTAGAAATTTTCAGACCAAAACAAATTGTAGCAACTGCCGATCACAATGTGCCTACACTGAATCAAGAATTACCCATTCGTGATGAATTATCTAGAACGCAAGTTCAACAGTTGACCGAAAATTGCAAAAAAAATAATATTGAATTGTATGGTTTAGGTCATCAATATCAAGGAATTGTACACATTATTGCTCCAGAATTGGGCGTTACACAACCTGGGATGAGCATTGTTTGTGGAGACAGTCATACTTCTACACACGGCGCTTTTGGTAGTATTGCTTTCGGAATTGGGACGAGCCAAGTTGCACAGGTTTTTGCAAGCCAATGTCTGCTTTTGAACAAACCAAAATCTATGAGAGTTACGGTAAATGGAAAATTAAATCCAGAAGTTCAACCAAAAGATGTGATTCTTTATATTATTTCTAAAACAGGAACAGACGCAGGAACAGGATATTTTTGCGAATATGCAGGTGAAGTTTTCGAAAATATGTCGATGGAAGGCAGAATGACGGTTTGCAATATGAGCATAGAAATGGGAGCTAGAGGAGGAATGATTGCACCAGATGAAACTACTTTTAATTATGTAAAAGGAAGAGAATTTGCACCAAAAGGTGAGGAATGGGAACAAAAATTAGCATATTGGAAGACTTTAAAAACAGATGAAGGAGCGGTTTTCGATGCAGAATTTACATTTGACGCTGCAGACATTCAACCGATGATTACATACGGAACAAACCCAGGAATGGGAATTTCTGTAAACGATTCAGTTCCAGCTCCACAAAACGAATCTGAGGAAAAAGCTTTGAAATATATGGGTTTAAATGCTGGTCAATCTCCTTCGGAAATTAAAGTAAATTATGTTTTTATCGGAAGTTGTACCAATGCTAGAATTGAAGATTTCCGTTCTGCTGCAGATTATGTAAAAGGCAAGAAAAAAGCTGAAAATATTACGGCTTGGTTGGTTCCTGGTTCTCAGCAAGTATCAAAACAGATTTATGAAGAAGGTTTAGATAAAATTTTTAATGAAGCTGGTTTCCAAATCAGACAACCAGGTTGCTCTGCTTGTTTGGCGATGAATGATGATAAAATTCCTGAAGGTGAATATTGCGTTTCTACATCGAACAGAAATTTCGAAGGAAGACAAGGGCAAGGCGCTAGAACCATTTTGGCAAGTCCGTTAACTGCTGCAAAAGTAGCTGTAGAAGGTAAAATTGTAGGTTATCAAAATTTGAATTAAAAAATCAAGTTTTAATAATTGAAAACCAATTAAAAACACAAATTTTATATAAATCTTAAGTCAATTTTTGAACTGAGAACATTGAATTTTAAATTATGCAAAAATTAGTTTTATTACAATCAAAAGCAGTGCCTTTGCCTGCGGAAAATATAGATACCGATCAGATTATTCCTGCTAGATTTTTGAAAAGTATCAACAAAGAAGGCTTTGGAAATAATCTTTTCAGAGATTGGAGGTACAATTCTCAGACTAATGAACCGATTGCAGATTTTGTGTTGAATAACCCAAAATACAGCGGTGAAATCTTAGTTGCAGGAAACAATTTCGGATGCGGAAGTAGTAGAGAACACGCAGCTTGGGCTTTGACGGATTATGGTTTCAAAGTAGTGGTTTCTAGTTATTTCGCAGATATTTTTAGAGGAAATGCGCTTAATAACGGGTTGCTTCCTGTAAAAGTTTCTGATGAATTTTTGAAAAATTTATTATCAACTATCACAGAAAATCCTGAAACTGAAATTACGGTAAATGTAGAGGAGCAAAGCATCAATTTCAATGGAAAATCTGAAACATTTGAACTAGATGCTTACAAAAAAATCTGTCTGATGAACGGTTATGATGATATTGATTTCCTCATCAGTAAAAAAGCAGAAATAGAAAAATTTGAACAAAAAACACAAAAAGTATATGAGCCATAGTTATAAAATAGCAGTTCTTCCTGGTGATGGAATAGGACCAGAAGTAACCGCAGAAAGTGTAAAAGTTTTGAATGTCATTGCACAGGCATTTCAATATAATTTTCAGTTTGAGTACGCTAAAATGGGAGCTGAAGCCATTTTTGAAACAGGAAATCCTTTGCCAGAAGAAACCTTAACTGTTTGTAAAAATGCAGATGCTGTACTTTTTGGTGCGATTGGCGATCCTTATTTTGATAATAATCCGGATGCTAAAGTAAGACCAGAACAAGGTTTATTGAAACTAAGAAAAGAATTGGGATTATTTGCAAATATTCGTCCAATTAAGACGTATTCTTCTCTT
The DNA here is from genome assembly GCA_002337005.1 of Flavobacteriales bacterium UBA1937. Lineage (GTDB taxonomy): Bacteria > Bacteroidota > Bacteroidia > Flavobacteriales > Weeksellaceae > Cloacibacterium. The sequence goes on from DDFD01000004.1 coordinate 3,501, forward strand.
ACTAAGAAAAGTCCACTTAAAAAGGAAATTGTAGATGGTACTGATATTCAGATTTATAGAGAATTGATTAGCGGAATTTATTTTGGAGAAAAATTTACTGATGAAAACGGAGAATACGCTTATGATGTTTGTAAATATAGCAAAGACGAAATTGTTCAAATTGCACATTTAGCGTTTCAAGATGCTCAAAAAAGAAGAAAAAAAGTGACATTGGTAGATAAAGCTAATGTGCTAGACACTTCTAGACTTTGGAGAAAAGTGGTGCAAGAAATTGCCAAAGATTATCCAGATGTTACGCTAGAATTTTTGTTTGTAGATAATGCTGCAATGCAAATGATTCTTAATCCTAAACAATTTGACGTAATTCTTACCGAAAATATGTTTGGAGATATTATTTCTGATGAAGCCAGTGTAATTGGAGGCTCTATTGGTTTGCTTCCTTCGGCTTCTATTGGTAATGATAATGCCCTTTTCGAGCCTATTCACGGTTCTTATCCTCAGGCAAAAGGAAAAGGTATTGCCAATCCTATTGCGTCTATTTTGAGTGCTGCTATGCTTTTGGATTATCTAAAATTAGATGTTGCGGCTAACAAATTGAGAGAAGCTGTAGAACATGCTATTGACCATAGATATGTGACAGAAGATCTAAATAAAGAACAAAATTATTCTACCAGCGAAGTAGGAGATTTTATAGTAGATTATATTAAGTTTTCAGAAAATTCTTATTACAATTTTGAGAATGTAAAACTGGGTAAATCTACAATTGTCTAATTATTGAAAGACTTTAGAATTATTGTTATTTGTAGCAAAGGCGAAGAGTTTATTCTTCGCTTTTGTGTTTTTCTGTATTCTCTGTTCTGCCGTCAGGATTAGCTTCTGATGCTTTTTTTATTTGATTTTTATTAATTTCAGAAGTTCCTTCGGATTTTGGTGTTTGCGGAATATTAGGAAAATCTTGATTTTGCTTAGTGTTTTGGGCATTATTTTTTACCTTTTTTATAAAATTTTGCTTTTTCATAATTCATAATTTTATAAAGCAAAATTCACTCAATTATTAAGATAAAGCATTATAGAATTTCAAGAAAATATTATAAAAAAGACGCTTATTAAAACGTCTTTTTTATAATTTAGATAAATCAAATGTATTGGTATCATCTACTACTTCATATTTCAAAGCTTTTGCTAGCACGAAAATATCATTTAAGTTTTGTAGCAATTGCTTTCTGCCTTCACTTCGCAGCTTGGCTTGGTCAACCGTTTTTTCTGCATTTTTCTTGGCATTTGCAGTAATTCTTTTGAAATCATCTTGGCTAAATCGATCAAAGAAAGAATCGTCTAGAGAAGATATTTCTGCATCGGTAAAGATTTTGATATCTGCATTTGGTAATTCTTTGATAATCAATTTTTTATTTGCAGAATCTACTTCTAATTTCATTTTATGTAAATCATAAGAAACTTGTGCTTTTGCTTTAGTGAAAATTACCAATTCTTTTTGAGATGAAGGTAAAACGTCTAAGCCTAGAAGTTTAGAAGTGATTTTGGTTTTTTGCATACTAGAGAAATCTTGTTCTAATACCACCATTTTATTCATTTTTGAAATTTGGTTGGTTAGAATATAATAATCTGTATTGGCTTCGTCTTTTCCAAAATTTTTGAAAAAGTAAATTGTTAACAATGTGATGATTACGCCTAGCGAAAATCCAATAATTTGTTTAATGTAATTCATAAAATCAATTTAAATAAACCGATACCGTGTTTATTTTTTGATGATATTTAATAAATCTTTTTCTATATAGCCTGTTTCTGGTTCTTCGGTAATTCTACCAATTTCCTTGCCATACTTTTCTAGAATAATGGTTGGTACTTTTATAATATTGTACTTAGCCTCTTCTCCGTTTGGAGATTGTTTCTTTCTATTAACACCAATGATGTGTAATTTACTTTTCGGAAATTTAGTTTCATCTAAAATTTTCATCAGTCTAGGAAAATTTCTTTTGCTATCTCCACACCAGGTTCCTAAGAAAATAGTAATGTTATATGAATTGATTTTTGCTTTTTTTAAAGCTTCAATAGATGGTTTATCTGTAGGATAAATTTTATAATTTTCATCAAACCAAACTTTATAAGGTTCTTTGTGAAACTGATCAAAAGATTGAGTTCCGAGGAGCATTTTACCATATTCTATAGAATCAACTTCTCTGTTGATTACTACTTTTTCGGCACAAGAATTAAGGGTCATAATTAAAACGATTAATGCAATTATTTTCTTCATATTTATATTTTTTAATGTTTTGATTTCTCAATAATGCTTTTTAAATCAGCGGCAGAATAGTATTTGTTTTTTAGAACTTTATGGTCAGAAATTCTGTGGACATTGTATTTATCACCAGATTTTTCGTAAAATGCTTCTTCACCCTTTGCTTTATAATGTTCTACCGTTTCTTGTGCTTGGAGTTCTGTATCACAAGCTTTAGACATATTAGAACGTTGTACTTCATTAAATAATTCTACAAATTTTTCTCCTAAACCAAATTCCAAAACGGCACCACTTAGTACATATTGTAAATCACAAAGTGCATCTGCAATTTCTACAATATTGTTGTCTTCTATCGCCTGTTTTAGCTCATTTAGTTCTTCCTGAAGAAGAGAGACTCTCAGTTCACATCTTTCTTTAGAAGGAATCTGCGGTGTTTCTAAAATTGGAGCATTAAAAGTTCTATGAAATTCGGCTACTTGGTTTAGACTGTCTATTTTTTCCATTAAAATTTATAAATTTTAGTTTTCATTTTCAATTGATTTAAAACTACGTTTCAGCATAATAGGAGTAGATAGTGTAGTGAGAACACCCATTATCACGAGCATAGAGAATATTTCAGAATCTATTAATCCTGCTTTGTAAGCAATATTTGCAATCACTAATTCCATAATTCCTCTAGCATTTAATCCAAGACCTAAGGTTAAGGATGTCTTATTATTAAGCCCTATAATTTTACCACCAATAAATCCTCCGAAAATTTTAGAAAAGTAAGATACAAAAATAATGGCTATTAATAAACCATAATTTTGAATAGAGGAAATGTTAAACTCTAAACCTATTCCTGCAAAAAAGATAGGGGCTAGAAAACCCATTGCAAGACCATTTGTAGTATTATGAAAAGATTCTAGGTGTTTTTTTCCAACCAAATTTTCATTGATGAGCATTGCTGCGAAAAATGCACCAATGATAAAGTGGAAACCCAATGATTCTGTAATAGTAGCAAATAGCAATACAAATACAAAGAAAATTGCAAACAATGATTCTTTTCCTTTCAGAAGGAGTAAAACTTTATTAAGTTGTCTTTCAAGATAATTTTCTCTGTTTGATAATTTTCTAATCAAGAAATATGTCAAAGAAAGAATTGTAAGAAAAATACTGAGTTTAAGAAGTGAAATGGAAGCATTCTTAATAATAGTTCCTACTTCCATATCCGTATCTTTGATATTTAAGATTAATCCTAGTATGGTAAGTGCTAAAACATCATCAAAAATGGCAACAGAAATAATTTTTTGCCCAATATAAGAATTAATTTTCCCCAAATCCATTAATATTCTGATGCTTACAGGTAGCGCTGTAATTGCTACACAAAGACCTATGAATACAGTTGTCATGATTTCTTTTCCGAAAAAATGACCTACCGCAAAACCGCTGAAAATAGGTAAGAAAAATGCCAAAATAGAGACAATAATGTTTTTACCTTTCAATGATTTTAAAATATCATCAAAATTGATTTCTAATCCTGCAATAATTACGAGTAAGAAAATTCCTAATTCTGAAATTACTTTAATATCCTCAGTTCTATGGATAATATTTAACAAAGAAGGGCCTACGATAATACCAGCAATGATTTCTCCAATCATAGCAGGTTGTTTGAATCTTTCAAAAATTTCACCAAAAACTTTTGAAATAACAAGCAAAATAAGCAGGTTGGTAAAAAAAGGTAATTCTATATTAGCTACAGGCATATTTCTCAAAATTATTAAGCAAAAATATAATAATATCTGATAAATAAAACAAAAGCAGTCAAAAAATTGACTGCTTTTATCTTATTTATTTGTTAAGTGATTACTGTTTGATAAATCTTTTTACTGTTTGGTTTACTTTTAAATAATAAACACCAGCAGAAAGCGATTTTACATTAGCAGAACCAGTACTTAATTTTCCTTTGGCTACTAATTTTCCTGTAGCGTCATAAATTTCGTAATCCGAAGATTCTTTTACATTTTTCACTAAAAGTGTTTCTCCTTTTACTGGATTAGGAAATATTATAATGTCTGAATTTAGATTTCTAATATCATTTGTTCCTAAGTTATTAGCAGGATTTAAGATACCTAAATTATTACAATTAGGATTGGTACTACTAACTGTAAAGCTATCCCATTCTGAAATTGTAAAAGTAGCGTTTGGTACAGATACATTTCTTCTTAGGTTTGTATCTACTGCAAAGTTAGAAGAACTGTTAAAAGTACCAACTACGTCTATCAATGTTGTGTTTTTAAATAGTGCAATAGGATCATTTCCATTAAAATCTAAAGGAGCTCCTGAAACGCTTTGAGAGGTAAATGTACAAGTAGTTAAACTCGCGTTACTATTTCTTAGAACCAAAGTAGAATTAGCAGCAATGCTTCCTGTAAGAGTAAGTGCATTGCCCCAAGCTCCAGATCCATTTGCTTGTTTTTTAATAGAATAGTTAGATAAAGAAATTGCAGAGCCAGTAGGGTTAGAAATTTCTATATATTTATTATTGCTTAATCCTTCATAATATTCAGAAATATATAATTCTGAGAACGCAGGTGTAGCAGCAGTAGTTACACTTACAGAGTTACTAGAAGCAGAAGTATTGCCTGCAGCATCTTTTGCTTTTATGGTAAATACATAAGTGGTAGAAGCTGATAATCCTGTAACTGTATAAGGAGAAGCAGTAACTGTTGTTAATAAAACTCCGTCTTTATAAATCTCATAAGCTGTAACACCTACATTGTCCGTAGCTCCAGTCCAAGAAAGTGTAGTAGCATTATTAGTAGTTCCTGTAGCTGAAAGTGTAGGAGCTGTAGGAGCAATAGTATCTGGTGCTTGTGTAGTTACAGAAACAGTATTACTATTTACCGAAACATTACCAGAACCATCCTTAGCCTTTACTACAAAATTATATGTAGTAGAAGGGGTAAGACCAGTAACAGTGTAAGGAGAAGTAGTAACTGTTGTTAATAAAGATCCATCTTTATAAATTTCATAAGCAGTAACTGCTACGTTATCTGTAGCACCAGTGAATGTAAGCACAGTGGAAACCGAAGTAGTGCCAGATGCACTAAGAGTAGGCGCTGTAGGTGGAGTAGTATCTGGTACAGAAATAGCAAAATCTTTAGTGTTTACATTAAAGAAAATACTACTAGAAGCTTTTACCATAAATCTACAAGTAGTACTTAATGTATTTGGTAAAGTTACAGATTGTGTACCATCATTTGGTGTTCCTGCTAATAAAGTAGACCAAGTGTTTCCTCCATCTGTAGAAAGCAAAATATCAACATTTGCAGATAGAGTAGATGTACTAGCTACATTCCAAGTAACCGTTTGAGATGAACCTTGAGGATAAGAAATTCCTGTGGTATTTTGTGATGTAACGGTAAAAGGTCCATAAGTAGAGCTTACACTTACGGTCATATCATCATAGGCATTTGCTGCACCATTAGCTTTATTATCTCTTACGGTAAGTCTAAATTTTAAGGTTCTTGTAACAGATGGAAGAACTTCTACAGTAATTGCATCACCTGCTGTAGTAGTAGAACCTGCTAAAATAGAAGACATTTTAGGGAAATATCTAATAGGAGAAGTAGTAGGGTTATAAGATCTAAATGCTGGTCCCGAAGTTTTGGTTGCAGATGGTGCAGTACTTTTATTATTTTGAACATCCATCTCTTCCCAAATATAAGTTATAGCATCACCGTTAGCATCAGAACCAGTTCCTGTAAGCATAAATGGTGTACTTTTAGGAATAGTATAATCTAATCCTGCATTTGCAGTTGGTGTTGTATTTCCTGTAGCGGTATTTACAGAACAATTTCCGCTTGTACTTTTAGCATAATCTGTAATTTGCTGAATTGAAATTGCATGGAAATATGGATCAGAATGAGCTTGCACATCTTGTGGAGTAATACCAGCGTACCCCATAATGGTAGAACCACTACCTGGCTCTACTTGAGCAATTGTTCCTTCTGAACTATGTGTAAATGTGTGGTTACCTCCAAACTGATGGCCAAGTTCGTGTGCTACATAATCTATATCAAAATTATCACCAGAAGGAACAGCATCAGCAGGAGAAGTAAAACCTTGACCTTTGTACCAATACCATTGTTCTACGCTGTCATAAGTGGTATCATTGTTACAAACACAAGCAATACAGCCCGCATTACCACCACCACCAGTAGCACCAAAAAGATGGCCTACGTCAAATTTAGCATCACCAATATTATAAGTTGCTCCGTGTAAAACATTCATTAATTCTGTATTCCAAGCACCATCTACACCAGTTGTTGCTACAGAATAAGGGTCTGTAGATGCGTTTGTGAAAATAATATTTTCCTGTTCAGGAATCAGTACCATTTTTATTGCAAAATCGTTCATGAAAACGGCATTTACTCTGGTCATGGTATTATTCATGGCTGCAAGAGCTTGTGCTTTTGTTCCTCCGAAATATTGTGCATATTCACCAGTACAAGATAATGCTAATCTATATGTTCTAAGTAAACCATCATTTGCACCAAGTGCTCTGCCCATAGTAAGACCATTGGTAGCACTGCTATAATGTTTTGTATCACATTTGAAACCTAAATCATTAGAGCTTTTATCAGATTTTTTGTAAGCAATATAAGTTGTATTGTCTTTATCATAAGATTCTATAAAAATAGCTTCTTTACCTAATCTAAGTTGAATAGAGTATAAACCAAGAGGCGAAATGCTGAAATAAATTTTAGAAGCTTTTCCGTCAATGCTTTCTCCGTAATAAGATGAAATTTCAGGGAATTTTGCGGCTAATTCTGGAGAAAAATTAGAGGTTTTAAAAACACTGAAATTTTGCATATTTCCTTCTGAGTCTGGGAAAGATATCACAACAGATGATTTTGTCTTGCCAGAATTTTGTTTTGGAGATTTCTCTGCAATTGCCTTTAAACCTGCTAAATCTAGTTTAAAAAGGTTTGGTCTGACGATAGACCTTTTGTTTTGTTTGATTTCGGATATTTTAGAACTTTCTGGAGATTTCCACAAAGATTCTGTTTGTCCATAGTAAGTAGCAAAAGATAATAATGCTACAAAAAATAGTAAACACTTCTTCATAATGAATTTTTTAAGGGAAGCAAAGCTAATAATAAATTATGAAAAAGTGTAAAATTAATTAACAAAAATTTAGATTAATTAATTGTTAATTAAAAAATTAAAGCATTAGTTGAATATTTCTAAATTTAAAATGTCAAATTATTATCGGGTAATTTCTCTTCCTATTACTAATCTTTGTATTTCTGAAGTACCTTCGCCTATAGTACAAAGTTTAGAATCTCTGTAATATTTTTCGGCAGGAAAATCTTTCGTATAACCATATCCTCCAAAAATTTGTAATGCATTATTAGCTATTCTTACACAAGCTTCAGAAGCAAATAATTTTGCCATTGCACCTTCTTTAGTCAGTTTTTGTTTGTTGTTTTTAAGTTCTGAAGCTCTATTAATAAGCAATTCTGCTGCTTCAATTTCAGTAGCCATATCTGCTAGCATAAAATTTATTGCCTGAAAACTTGCAATGGATTTACCAAACTGATTTCTTTCTTTAGCATATTTAAGAGCAGCTTTGTATGCTCCTTTGGCAATGCCTAAAGATAGAGCAGCAATGGAAATTCTACCACCGTCTAGAATTTTCATGGCTTGTTTAAAACCATCACCTATTTCCCCTAGCCTGTGAGAATCAGGAACTCTTACATTATCAAAGATAAGTTCGGCTGTTTCAGAAGCTCGCATTCCTAATTTATTTTCTTTTTTTCCTGAAGAGAAACCAGGCATTCCTTTTTCTAGTACAAATGCTGTAGAATTATTAGGAGTACCTTTTTCACCTGTTCTGGTCATCACCACAGCGATGTCTCCAGAAATAGCATGGGTGATAAAATTTTTTGCTCCATTAATAATCCATTCATCACCGTCTTTTATAGCTGTAGTACTCATTCCGCCAGCATCAGACCCTGTATTGTGTTCTGTAAGACCCCATGCGCCAATTACTTGTCCTGATGCTAATTTGGGAAGCCATTTTTTGCGTTGTTCTTCTGTGCCGAATTCATAAATATGATTGGTGCATAATGAATTATGTGCAGCTATGGAAAGCCCAATGGAAGGATCTACTTGCGAAATTTGGTCTATAATTGCTACATATTCGTGGTAACCTAGCCCAGAACCTCCATATTCTTCGGGTATAATGATTCCCATAAATCCCATATCTCCTAATTGATGAAATAATTCTTTGGGGAAAAATTGGTTTTCATCCCATTCCATAATATGTGGACGTATATTAATTTCTGCAAAATCTCTAGCTGTATCAGCGATCATTTTAAGATTTTCCATAGTATTTGTTTGCATAGATAAATTGTTTTTCCAAATATAATTAAAAGTAAATAATTATCAATTTTTTTAAAAATTTATTAAAATGAGATTGTGTTTATGGAAATTCTAAACATTCGAAAAAATAATTTATAAAATAGAACTCATAATATTGATTTAATTTATAATTTTGCTGTCGGACTTACTCTATTATGAAAAAAATACTATTTTTTGCAATTTTGCCATTGGTAAATTTTGCGCAAATTCCGTCTGGTTACTATTCTGGTACAGAGGGTCTTAGTGGTTATGCCCTAAAATCTAAGGTTCACGAAATAATTTCTAAACAAATTTATTCTGTTACTTATGATGATTTAAAAACATTGTATGCTAATACAGATTTAGATAAGTATTACGAAAATGATAATACGATACTCGATATTTATTCTGAAAAACCTACAGAAGCAGATGCTTATAGTTATACCTTGGCTAATATTATAGGAAGTGCTTCTGCTGAAGGACAAGGCTGGAATAGGGAGCATGGTATGCCACAAAGTACATTTTATGGAATTTATCCTATGTATTCTGATATTCATTATCTAGTGCCAGCAGATGCATACATTAACCAAAGAAGAAGTAATTTTCCTTATGCCAGAAATAATGGTGAAAATATGACATTTACTAATGGTAGTAAACTAGGAAAATCTACTACGCCAGGATATACCAATACGGTTTATGAACCAATAGATGAATTTAAAGGAGATGTAGCTAGATATCTTTTGTATTTTGTCACTAGATATGAAGGTAATCTTAGCAATTTTAATTATCTAATCTCTACTTCTACATTAGATGGAACCGAAGAAAGAGGTTTTAAAAACTGGTATGTAAATTTACTTAAAGAATGGAACACTCTAGACCCTGTTTCTCAAAAAGAAAGAGATAGAAATGAAGCAGTCTATGCTATTCAAAAAATTAGAAATCCTTTTATAGATCATCCAGAGTGGGTAGATGCTATTTGGAATGTTACTACAGATGCAATAGCTCCGCAAGTTCCGAGTAATTTAAATGTAAATGCGATAGGAGAATCTTTTGTGTCGATTAATTGGTCTCCAAGCTCGGATTCTGATTTATTGGGCTATAAAGTGTATTTAAACGGAAATTTTTATAAAAATTCTAAAACTAATTCTACAATTATAGATAGGTTGTCACCTTCTTCAGCATATAACATTACTGTTAAGGCGTATGATAATTCTTATAATCTCTCACCAGATAGTAATTCTGTAAGTGCTACAACTTTGGCTAGTGATAATTTGGCGAAGGATTTAATGATTACAAAATATATAGAAGGTAGTGGTAACAATAAAGCATTAGAAATAACTAACCTTACAGACCACGAGGTAGATTTAAAAAATTACTATCTAAGAATTCAATTAAAAGGTTCTACTTATTATTTTTCTGATCCCTATGAGTTAGAAGGTAAACTGGCTGCAGGAGAGAGTGTAGTAATCATAAATCCTAATTCTGCACTATCATCTTATAATGTGTCTCAAGCAAAATTTGTAACCAATTCACCTATTCTTACATTTTCTGGGAGTCAATATATAGAATTAGCATATGGAACTAAATATTTACTAAATTCTAATACTAATAATTATGACATGGGTTTTGAAACGGTAGATGTAATTGGTTTACCAGATGTAAGCAATACCTATAGCAATATGTCTTTATATCGAAATAGTGATGTTAAAAATCCTAATACAAGTTTTACCATTACTGAATGGACCGGTTATCCTTCTAATTACGCTACAGGTCTTGGTACATATCTAGATGTAGAAACGCCAAAAGCATCAGAAATTAATATTAGTATATATCCTAATCCTACCTCTAGTATTCTGCACTTACAGGGTAATGGCTTGAGAGCAATATCGAAAGCACAAATTTTTGACATTTCAGGTAAATTAATAAAAGAATTAGAAAAACCTTTTATCTTAGAAAATACATTAGATGTCTCTTATTTGAAAGCGGGGCTATACTTATTAAGATTAGACAATAAATCTATTAATTTTATAAAAAAATGATGATGATTTATATAATCTATCTATTTTTTTTATTCTAATATCATTTTATAGTTTTAAAATACGTAAATTTGCGTATTGATAAGTGAATAAATATTTTAGATATTTGTGTATTATTAAACTCAAATTATCTATTTTAAAGATACACATCTTTATTTCTTTATACAAGGAGAATAGAAGATTGTTTTTATTGGTTTTGATTTTGAATAGCTGCTTTTGCAGCTATTCTTTTTTGTATTATGTAAAATACAACAAACTACGTATTGAATTAGAAATTTTATCTTAGTTATTTTGTACTGTGAGAATATATTTAGCGGTTAATGTATTCAATTTAAAGAACAAAAGATAACACAGATGATAAAAAAACTATACTTTGTTATAGCAATGTTTGTATTTGCTTTAACTTATGCACAACGTATTGGTATAGGATCTCAGAATTTTGATGATTCAGAGGTTTTAAAAATCGCTTCCAGTAACAAAGGAGTTCTTATACCTAATTTGAATATCCCAAATCTTAACAACGCTTCACCAGTTACATTACCAGCAGTATCTCTTCTTGTTTATAATACAAATACTACTTCTGGTAAAGGATTTTATTATTGGAAAAATAATAAATGGAATCCTTTGGTAGATTCTTCCAATATTTATAAAATATTAGGCATTACACGCTCAGAAAGTGTAGTTTCTACATCAGGGATTACAGATTCTTCTTATAATGGTGCACAAACCTATACAATGGGAGAGGTTCCTTCGGATCATGATTGGCAAATGATACCAGGATTAACCAAATCATTTAATTTAACTTCTGCTAATAATAGCATAAGTGTAGCTTCTAGTGGTATTTTACAAGTTAATTCATCAGGTAGTTCTCTTACTTATATATCTTATTCAATTGGTGTTTTTGTAGATGGAAAACTTGCAGGTCAAAAAAACTTTATCATATATGGTACAGCTAGTTGTTTATTTAATGATTATAACGTTTTCTTTACACTCAATAATCTTAGTGCTGGTAACCATAATATAGCAATTTACGAAACCAGTAGAGTCAATTTTGGTGATTCCTCAGAAGTAATTACTTATGGCAGTAAGGTTTCTAGCTGTACAAATATTAATAGTAGTATGGATAAGTCTATTCTCAATATTCAGATTACTGAAAAATAAAAAAGAAAAACACAAATGATGAAAATTTTATATTTTTTACTTTTAGTCTTTATTTCTAATTTCAATTGCTATTCGCAAGTAGGGATGAATACATTTGATCCTAACCCTTCTTCCACTTTAGAT
>DDFD01000073.1 GCA_002337005.1 Flavobacteriales bacterium UBA1937
TAAAGGATATCAAAAAAATAAGAATTATAAATCTTATTGGTTGTATTGCTTTTGTGGTATATGGCGTTTTCAGTGGTATGTTATGGCCTGTGATTATTCCCAATGCTATTCTGTGTGTAATACAGGTTTATCATCTTATAAAAAGAGATTAAGATGAAAATATTGATAAGCGTTTTTAATAATTTATATACAGACCAACGTGTAGAGAAAGTATGTAAGACTTTACACAAAAACGCTTATCAAATTGAATTAATTGGAAATAACTGGGGAGGCGAACCAGAAATGTCTCGTCCTTATTCTTTCTCTAGAATTGATTTAAAATCTAAAATTCTTCGGTTTGCTTATCTAGAATTTCAATGGAAATTATTCTTTGAACTATGGAAAAAAGCAGATAAAAACACCATTCTTCACGCCAATGATTTAGATGCGCTTTTACCAAATTATTTGGTTTCGAAAATCAAGAAAATTCCTTTGGTTTGGGACAGTCATGAGATTTTTACAGAAATGCCTTCTGTTACCAATCGATGGGTACAAAAAGTATGGCGATTTTTAGAAAATTCTTTGGTAAGAAAAATTGAGTTTTTTATGATTGCTAATGATTCTTATGCTGATTGGTTTGTAAGAACTTATAAAATAAAAAGGCCAATTGTAGTAAGAAATTTACCTAAAAAAACATCTTCACCGAAAAATTTAGTTGAAAACAGTCCGAAGGTAATTCTTTACCAAGGTGCTATTAATTTTTCTAGAGGAATTGATAAAATGATTGAAGCAATGCAATATATAGAAAATGCAGAATTTCACATTGCAGGAAGAGGTCCTTTTTTAGAAGAACATCAAGAACTTACGAGAAAATTAAACCTAGAAAACAAAGTTAAATTTTTGGGTAACCTTCATCCTGATGAACTCAGAACCATTACCGAAAAAGCAGATGTAGGATTAAGCATTGAAGAAAACAAAGGATTGAGCTACTACTACTCTCTTCCGAATAAAATTTCGGACTATATACAAGCGCGAGTTCCTGTGGTGGTTTCTAAATTCCCAGAAATGCAAAAAATTGTAGAAAAATACCACGTTGGCGAATTTATCTCTTCTCACGAACCAAAACATTTGGCAGAGAAAGTAAATTTGGTTTTGGCAAATGGCAGAAATTTTTATCTTCCTCAACTGGAGGTTGCTGCAAACGAACTTTGTTGGGAAAATGAAGCTCCTAAAATTTTAGAACTTTATGAAAGTGTAGCTCCGCAACATAGACAATTCAAAAGAAGCGAGTAACCAATTGATAACCCCGATTGTAGCGAAAATCCCGCAGTAAGCTTTGGCAAAAGTTGCTGCACGAGGAATTGTAGCGAAAAGCGGGACTGATGGTGAAAATATTTAGAAATTTTCTGTTTCTAAAAATTCTTACCTTTGTACTATGACAATTCAAGAAAAACAACAAGAAATTATAGAAGAATTCGAGTTTCTGGACGATTGGGAGCAGAAATACGAATACATTATAGACTTGGGAAAAGAACTGAAAGGTTTGCCTGAAGAAAAAAAATCTGAAGAAAATCTGATTAAAGGTTGTCAGTCAAAAGTTTGGTTAGACGCCGAATTCAGAGATGGAAAACTGTTCTTCAATGCAGATTCTGACGGGATTTTACCGAAAGGAATTGTGTCTCTTTTGGTGAGAATCTACAGCGGACATCCTACCAAAGAAATCTTGGATTCTGATTTTGATTTTATCTCAAAAATTGGTTTACAAGAATTTTTATCGCCTTCCAGAGCCAATGGTTTAATGGCGATGACAAAACAAATTAAGTTTTACGCGGTTGCATTTCAGTTAAAATCGTGAAAAAAATCTTAGCATATCGTTTTTCCGCTTTTGGAGATGTGGCAATGATTGTGCCTGTTCTCAAAGAATTTTTGTCACAAAATCCTGATACAGAAATTGTTTTCGTTTCCAGAAAAAACTTTGCCGATTTGTTCGATGGAGTAGAACGATTGACTTTTCGCGGTGTAAATCTGGATAATTACAAAGGTGTTTTTGGGTTAAGAAAATTGGCATTGGAACTAAAAAAAGAATTTCAACCAGATTTTGTAGCCGATTTACACAATGTTTTGCGCACTAAAATTCTGAGTTTTTTCTTCAAAAAAACGGCAACGCTTGACAAAGGAAGAACCGAAAAAAAACAACTGACACAAAAGGAAAATAAAATTAAAAAACCTCTGAAACCAACCACAGAACGTTATGCCGATATTTTCAGAAAATTAGGTTTTAAGCTGAAGCTTTCTCATCAACTTCCAGAAAATACTCTGCAAAAATCTGGAATTGGTTTTGCGCCTTTTGCACAACACGAAGGAAAAATGCTTCCTATTGAAAAATCTTTAGAATTGGTGAAAGTTTTATCTCAAAAAAATCAAGTTTATCTTTTTGGTGGTGGTAAAAAAGAAGTAGAAATTTTATCAAAATGGGAGCAAGAATTAGACAATGTAACTTCTCTCGCTGGTAAACTTTCTTTGACGCAAGAACTTCAAAAAATGGCTGAACTAGAAACGATGATTTCTATGGATTCTGCCAATATGCATCTCGCAAGTTTGGTAGGAACTAGAGTGATTTCGGTTTGGGGAGCTACGCATTATTTTGCGGGATTTTTAGGATACGGACAATCTGAAAACGATATTGTAGAAATTAAAAATTTAGAATGCAGGCCTTGTTCTGTTTTTGGAAATAAACCTTGTTACAGAGGAGATTACGCGTGTCTTAATAAAATAGAAATTTCAGAAATTCTGAAGAAAATTTAGATAAAAATGAAGATTTCGGTTTGTATTCCTGTTTATAATTTTGATGTTCGAGAGTTGGTGAATTCTTTGAGCAAAGAAATCACGAATGCGGAACTAAATGCAGAAATTATTTTAATAGACGATGCTTCTTCCAAAGATTTTATCACAATCAATGAACCTTTGAAAGATGTAGTAAATCAATTTATTTTTCTTGAAAAAAATATTGGACGCTCTTCTATTCGAAATCTTTTTTTGAATTATGCTTCGGGAGATTTTTTGCTATTTCTCGACTGTGATGCTAAGATTATTTCTGAAAAATTTTTGCAAAATTACCTTCATTTTATTCAAAAAAACAAAGAAACAAAAGTTGTTTTCGGCGGTTTCGAAGTAGAAGAAGGCGCGGTTACTTTAAGAAAAAAATATTCTTTGGAAAGAGAAATTGTTCCTTTAGAAAAAAGAAAATTAGCGCCATACAGTTCTTTTAGAGGAATTAATTTTTTGGTTAAAAAAGAGATTTTACAGCAATTTCCTTTTGATGAAAATCTCAAAAATTATGGCTACGAAGATTTAATTTTTTCTAAAAAATTAGAACAAGAAAACGTAGAAATTTCGCACCTCAAAAATCCTGTTGTGCACGGAGATGAAGAAACTACGGATGTTTTTCTTTTCAAAACTAAAATTGCCATTCAAAATCTTAGAAAAATTCATAAAAACAATCCTGATTTTGTGAAGGATATGAAGCTCATAAAAGCGTATCAAAAAATAAAAGACAAAAGATTATTAAGTGTTTATAAGAATTTTTTTAAAATATCTAAATCATTTTTAATCAATAAATTACACCAAGAAAATCCTAATTTAAGGTATTTTGATTTGTACAAATTAGGTTTATTTATAGAAAAGCATAATTAACTATCTTTGTGCTATGCAAATCGTAATTATAGGTTCTGGAAATGTAGCGTATCACTTGGCAAATGCGTTCAAGCAAAGTGGAGTAGAAGTGTCTCAAATTTTTGGAAGAAATGCTGCCGAACTTTATAAAATTTCCGAAGAATTGCACATTCCTTTTTCTACAGAAGCCATTGCAGATGCAGATTTATACCTTATTTCTGTGAGTGATTCTTCGATTGCAGAAGTTTCTGCTTTAATTAAGAAAGAGAATGTTTTGGTTACACATACTTCTGGTTCTGTTTCACGTGAAGCATTGGCAGGAAATTACAGAAAATCAGTTTTTTATCCGCTTCAAACATTTTCAAAATCTAAAAAATTAGATTATAAAAAAATTCCTTTTTTCATTGATGCAGAAAGCGAAGATGATGCAGAAATTTTGAAAAATTTAGCTTTAAAAATTTCAGAAAATGTAATGTTTGCAGATGATGAAAAACGAAAATATATTCACTTAACCGCTGTTTTTGCTTGTAATTTTGTCAATCATTTGTATGTGAGAGCTAAGGAAATTTCTGATAGTCAAAATATTCCATTCGAGTATTTTTTGCCTTTAATTGATGAAACCACGCAGAAAATTCACGAACTGGATCCCAAATTAGCGCAAACCGGACCAGCTGTAAGAGGAGACAACAGAATTTTGGAGCTTCACGAACAATTAATTGCCGACGAAGAAAAACTGAAAATCTATAAAACCTTAAACGAATCAATAAAGAAAATGTATTCTTAATTTTGGATGTGCGATTTTAGAATTACAAATTATTCTTTTCAAAATCATCAATCCAAAATCTTAAATCTCAAATCGTAAATTATATGAGTCATTTAGAAAAATTAAAAAATATAAAAGCCTTTGTTTTTGATGTGGACGGCGTTTTCACAGACGGAAGTGTTTATCTTTTACCGGAAGGAAATATGTGCCGTGTAATGAATGTTTTGGACGGTTACGCTGTAGTAAAAGCTTTGAAAAAAAATTATAAAATCTGCGTAATTACAGGTGGTGATGATCCTATGGTAAGACACAGAATTCACTATTTAGGAATTACGGATTATTATGCAAAAGTTCATCGCAAATTAGAAAAATTCGAAGAATTTAAGTCAAAATACAATCTCCAAAAAGAAGAAATTCTAACGATGGGAGATGATATTCCTGATATTAAAATGATGAAAGTTTCTGGGATTTCTGCTTGTCCACCAAATTCTGTGGCAGAAGTGAAAGCGATTTCGGATTATATTTCACCAATTTATGGCGGAAAAGGTGCGGTAAGAGACGTGATAGAACAAGTGATGAAAGTGCAAGGAAATTGGGAAGAAGATGATACACAAAGTATCTAAAAGTAAAATCGCTGAATGGTAAAGTTGCAAAATCGTCTTAAATAAATTTTTACAATTTTACAATTTAACGAATTAACAACTTTACAAAGAAAAAATGAAAATATTACTCGGTTCTAATTCACCTAGAAGAAAAGAACTTTTGCAAAGTTTAGGCTTTGATTTCGAAGTAGTTTCTATCAATTGTAACGAAATTTATCCTGATAATTTAGAAGTAAAAAACATTGCATCTTATCTTTCTGAACTTAAAGCCAATGCTTTTAGAAATTTAGAAGCAAGCGAAATTTTACTCACAGCTGATACCATTGTAACTTTTGAAAATAAAGTTCTCGGAAAGCCTAAAAACAGGGAAGAAGCGGTAGAAATGCTCTCTCATTTATCTGGAAAAACACATCAAGTTTACACTGGAATTTCTTTTAAAACTTCAGAAAAAATAATCACCAAAACAGATGTTGCCGATGTAGAATTTTCTAAACTTTCTGAGAAAGAAATAGATTTTTACATTAAAAATTATCTCCCATTTGATAAAGCTGGGAGTTACGGCATACAAGAATGGCTAGGAATGGCAAAAATTTCTAGAATTAATGGCAGTTTTTACACCATTATGGGGTTGCCAACGCATTTAGTTTACGAAACTTTAAAAGAATTAGGTTTCTGAAAAAATTTTCCTGAAAAATTTTCTTATTTTTACGTGTTTATTTGTTGCTCTCCACAATAAAACAGAGCAAATTTTGTTATTAAAACACTTCGATGAAAAAAAATATACCATTTCTATTGGCTCTGACGATAATCTTGGCTTGTTCGCCAAGAAAAGACGGCTTTGTTAATAGAAAATATCAAGGTTTCACCACACAATATAATGTTCTTTTTAACGGACAAGAAGCCTTAAAATCTGAACTTACCAATAGAGAAAAATCTTATAAAGATAATTTCTATGCTCCATACATTAAGTTGCTAACTTACGAAGAGCAGGCTTCTGCTTCTACGATGGACAATCTGGGCTTTACCCCAAATAAAGAAGGAGTTCCGCCTTCTGATTTCTTTAGAGATGATGCGCCAGACAATAGCTCTGGTAATACAGGAAATACTGCTGGTGCTTTACAAGTTGCAGAAATAAAAGCTTTAAAAGCCATAGAAAAACACTCGATGCTTTTTAATGGTAAAGAGAAAAATAAACAAATTTTTGATGCTTATCTTCTTTTAGCCAAATCCAGACTTTTTCAAGGGAAAGCACTAGAAGCCCTTGATGCCATCAATATTATGAAGAAAAATTTTGCCAAAGACAAAAGACTAAATCTGGTAAAAGTCTATGAAGCTTACGCTTATGGTAAAATGAAAGATTATTATCAAGCTGATGAAAATTTCCGAGACTTAAAAGAAAAAAAATTAAGAAAATCTGAAAAAAAATTATTAAGTATTTTCTACTCCGAAATGCTACTAGAAGCAGGCAAAAAAGAAGAGGCCATCACAGAATTAGAAGACGCTTATCAATTCAATAAAAATAAGAAATTGAGAAGCAGAATTGCTTTTCTAAGAGGTCAAATTTTGGCCAGTTTAGGTAAAAATGAAGAAGCTAGAGAAAGTTTTGTGACGGCATATAAAAATGCAAGAGATTTTGAATTTGAAGTAAAATCGCAAATAGAAATTGCCAAAACCTTTAACGGTAATGATGATGATTATGAAGGCGCCAAAAAATATCTAGAAAACATCAGCAAAAAAGGAACTTATAACTCTAGAAAAAATGAGTTTTATTATGCACTTGGCATAATGGCCAATAAAGCTGGTAAAAAAGACGAAGCGCAAGATTATTTCAAAAAATCTATCAAAGAAAAAGTTTCTGACCCCCAAATTAGAGGTTTGGCGTATTATGAAATTGGGAAAAAACATTTTGATGAAAATGATTATTTAAGTGCTGGTGTTTACTACGATTCTGCGTATGCATCAATGAATTATCCTCCAGCAAAAGAAAATCTGAAATCACTCACAGAAAACATAAAACAAGTTTCTAAAAACTATTACCTCATCAAGAAAAATGACAGCATTTTAAAACTCTCTAGTATGTCTAATGATGAGAGAATTGCTTATTTTAACAAACATATTGAAACATTAAAGACCAAAGAAGCAAAACTAGAACTAGAGCGTAAAAAAGTAGAAAAAGAGAAAAATAACAAATTCGAAACTACTGATTTTGCTTTACTAAACGGTACAGATAACAGCAATTCTTTTTTGGATTTCTCTGGTGGAAGTAAGAGTTTTTATTTTTCCAATCAATCTACCATTTCTAAGGGAGAATCAGCTTTTAAACAAATCTGGGGAAATAGAGCTTCTACAGATAATTGGAGAACTTCTACCAAACAAAATTCTATAGAAGACCTTAAAAATGAAGCCCTTGGAATAACTTCTGCACCCAATCCTAGAAGATATGAACCTGATTTTTATATCGAGAAAATCCCTACTAAAACAGAAGAACTTGCCGCACTTAAAAAAGATAGAGACACCGCTAGTTTAGGACTTGGAAGAATGTATGATAACTACTTTTCTAATATTCCTTTGGCAACCAAAACACTGTATGATTTGGTAGATTCTAAAACAGACGAAGATACTGAACAACAAGCTCTTTATCATATTTTTTCTATGAATTACGAAAAAAATCCTAAAGATGCTGAACGTGCCAAACAACTCATTTTAGAAAAATATCCTTATACCTCCATCGCAGAATTTGTAAAAAATCCTAAAAAAGCAGAATTTACATCTTCTGACACAGACGTGCAAAAGAAATATATAGATGCATACAAACTCTATGAAGAAGGAAAATATGATGATTCTAGAAAACTGATTGAAGAGGCGCTACAGCAATTTCCTAAGGATATTTTAATTCCTAAATTTACCTTACTTCAAGCTTTCAATACTGCCAAAACTGCAGGAAAAGAAATTATGATTCTTCAGTTAGAGCAATTAATGCTAAACTATCCTAAAACACCTGAAGGAATAAAGGCTAAAGAAATGCTACAGTTCCTGAAAAGCGACCTAAAAGTAGAGCAATTAGATGCCAACGGAAATCCTATTAATAAAACTACAGGTAATACCAAAATAGAGGATAAAAAAGTGGAAATTAAAAATGATGATGCCATACAACCAAACTTTACTCCAAACAATTCTATGACACCTCCAAAAATTAAAAATAGGGAAATGTATGAGCCCGATTTGCCACCTCTAAAACCAGTAGAACCTAAAAAAGACAGATAATAAAAAGCGAAATTGAGCTTTTTCAATTTCGCTTTATTTTTATGAATTTTCTGGAGATTTTTTCTTCACTCCGTGGAAATCTTTCAAATAAAATGGCTCGAAATACGCCACATCTTCAAAATCTTTTTGATTAAATTTTTCTAGCGATTTTTTAATCAAATATTTAGCTGAAGGATAAATATTTTCTTCAAATTCAGCTCCAGAAATTTGTAGAATATCTTTTGCTTTTTTAGCTCCATCCCCTACAAAAAGAATTTTTTTACCTTCCAATTCTTTGAAAGACTGTTCGTCTAAAATTTTTGCTTCAGTATCCGAAATCATTTCGCCCAAATTTCCATCAAAAACGGCGCAATAAACCTCCATTCTTCTCGCGTCAATCAATGGAATAATTACATCATAGTTTTGGCTTAAAAATGGCTCTATCATCGTTTCCAGAGAATTTACTGCAATGAGAGGAACTTCCAGTCCATAACAAAACCCTTTTGCAGAAGCTGCACCAATTCTAAGACCTGTATAAGAACCTGGACCTTTACCAAGAGAAACAGCGTCTATGTCTTTTAAAGAAATTTCTGAACCTTCCAAAGCCCATTCTACAAAAGTGTGAAGACTTTCTGATTGTTTATAATTTTCTGAAACTTCTTCGCAGAGGCATAATAATTTTTCGCCATCAGAAAGGGCAACAGAACAGTTTCGGGATGAAGTTTCTATGTGGAGGATTTTCATTAATTTATGATTGATAAATGATTTTTTTTTGCAAAGATAATCAACGAATCAGCACTTCTACAAATCGGCAAACTATTTCCTAAAAATCGTCCTCGGTTCCGCCTGCGCTTTTGGATAAATACAGATTTCGGCAATAGAAACCCTATCTGGTGCGTTTACACAATAGGAAATAGCATCGGCAATGTCTTCCGCAATCAAAGGTTCGTAACCTGCGTAAACAGTTGCGGCACGTTCTTCATCACCTTTAAATCTAACTTTAGAAAAATCGGTTTCTACAGCTCCTGGTTGTACATTGGTAACTTTGATACCAAATTCTGTAAGTTCAAGACGCATTCCTTCAGAAATGACATCAACTGCTTTTTTACTTGCACAATACACCGTTCCGTTAGCATAAGTTTGTCTTGCAGCTACAGAAGAAATATTGACAATATGACCAGAATTATTGGCTTTCATTAATTTAATAATCGGTTGAGAAACATAAAGTAGTCCTTTTACATTTCCGTCCATCATGGCATCCAAATCCGAAATATTGGCATCTGAAATTGGCTCTAAACCATGCGCATTTCCTGCATTATTGACCAAAACATCTATGTTTTTCCATTCTTCGGGAAGAGAATTGATAGCATTTTGTACTTCCTGTTGGTTTCTTACATCAAAAATCAAGCTGTACACTTCTGTAATGTTGCTTAATTGAATTTGTAAATCTTCTAGAATCTCTTTCCTCCTTCCACAAATAATTAATCTGTGACCTTGTTTTGCAAAAATTTCGGCAGTTGCTTTGCCTATTCCCGAAGTTGCTCCGGTGATTAATATTGTTTTTTTCATTGTAAAATGTATGATGTACAAAGTAATAAGTACAATGTTACGATTGCAAAGTTACTTTTTTGGATTAATTAATGCATTGCTCCTAAAGAAAAATTATTGGCGCAAATTCCAAATCCTATAATACAAGTAATAACACATGTTACCATCGTAATTAATGCATTTTTTCTATAAATTTTACTAAAAATAGCTACAAAAAACGCAACTGAAAAAACAGCTATAGAAGCTATTTCTATCATTATTCCTAAGGTTACTAAAGTATCTTTATCCATATTTACTTTTTAAAATCCGAAAATTCCTGTGGTGGAACACATCCCGAAGCCAATGATTAAGCAGATAATTAAATATATTACAAAATTAATTTTTTCTTCTTTTGATAAGCTTATATTTTGATAGTAATTAACAATTCCTCCAAGTAAAAAAACAAATCCAATCACACCAAAAATTCCGTAAAAAATTTCAATGTAGGGTTGTTTATAAGACTTTATCAATAAATAAATTAACAGAATTAAATTTAAAATAAAAATGGTGAGATTAACCTTAAATTTTTTCTTTCTTAAAAACAAATTGAATATGCCAATGAAAAAAACAATGGGAGAAATCAAAAATAAAAGGGGTATAAATTCTTGCATTATAACTTTAAAATGAATAATTAAATTAGTGCATTCCGCTTAAACCAGAAAGCGCCCAACTGCAAACACCAACACCAATCACCAACATTACCGCTGCCACAATTAATTGATTAATGCCACTTTTCTTTTTCTCTGCATCTTTAGAAGCCGCATTAAACATTCCTTTGAATAAAACAATTAAAAATATTACCCAATAAATGGGTGTGAGCAAGAGTATTACCATAGTTGGGTTTTTTATTTAGATTTTATGAAGAGTACACCATGCTACAAAATCCACCTCCAATAATCAACATTATAACTCCAATGATTAGCTTTGTTAAACCTTTGTTCTTGTCCTGATTCATTTGTATAAACCTTTGATTAACAGAATTAAAGCTATAATCCAATAGCTTGCAACTAATGCAATTAATCCAAAAATCATCACGCCTTCCATTGTTCTCTTATTTCTTTTATTTTCCCATCTCTGTACAATAAATTCATCGTCTCGAAAGGAATCATTTTGTACTGATTACTCACAATATGAACGCAAGATTTTTTTACTGCTCTCACATCAAAATCATTGGCATCCATAAAATTCATAATGATAATTCTAAACAAATTAGAATAATCTAAAGTATCCGATTTTACCGTTGGTAAACAACACATTAACTGCTCAAATTCTCCACCTTCGCTTCCTGCGCAATCTACCGAAATTCCTGTGCTAAAAAGGTTGGTCATGTGTTCCTTAATCCTTTCGTCATGTTCATAGACAATGGTACTTCTAGAATTATTGAGAATATCTTCGGGATTAATGTACCTTGTCATTGGGAAAACGTTGGTTTCTTCGCCATTATTAAGTTTCAAAGCATACGCCATACAAAGCGCATCTGGATTACACGGAACTGGGATTAAATCTTCTTTGGTGAAAACATTAGATTGTTCTACAATTTTTCTACGCACTTCGGTAAGTGTAATTTTCTCTGATTTTGCGCCATCATTATCGGTTCTACCTGCCAATTGAGTCGGTTGAAAAGTAACACCTCGTACTGATTTTTGTTTCAAAGCATAATCTATAATTTCGCCCATTTCATCATCATTTAATCCTTTTTGAAGCGTAATCACTAGAGTAGTAGAAAGGTTAAATTCATTAAGATGTTCAATGGCTTTTTGGCGAACTTCGGTTAAATCTTCGCCACGCAATTCCTTTAAAACTTCTGGTTTGAAGCTATCAAATTGCAGATAAATCTCAAAATCAGGCATATAAGTCGCCAATTTTTCTACAAATTTTTTGTCTTTGGCAATTCGTATTCCATTGGTATTGAGCATCAAATGTTTAATCGGTTTTGATTTGGCAATATCCAAAATTTCAAAAAATTGCGGATGTACCGTGGGTTCACCACCTGAAATTTGCACCACATCTGGTTCGCCTTCATTTTCTACAATGGTATCAAACATTCTGTTGATTTCTTCCAAAGTACGGTGTCTTCCATAATTAGGGGCAGAACTGGCATAACAAGTAGGGCAAGTAAGATTACATCTATCCGTAACTTCTACAATCGAAAGGCAAGAATGTTGCTCGTGATCGGTACACAAACCACAATCGTAAGGACAACCAAAATGCACTTTGGTATTGAATTTCAGAGGCATTTCCGATTGTTTGTTGTAATTTCTGATTTGTTTGTAATATTCTACATCATCGGCAATCATTACTTCTGACTCACCATGATTTTTACAATTTTTGAGCATCCAAACTTTTTGGTCTCTAAACACAATTTTAGCATCTATGGTCTCCAAACATTCTGGACAAAGGCTTTTGGTATAATCGTAGTAAATGTAACCTCTTTGTTTGTGCATTTAGTATTGGTTTTGATTATAATAACGGGAAAATCTTAAGAAAAATTTCCAATAATAAAGATAAATAAAAATTCCGCACCATTGAATAATGGTAAGTCCTAAAAATATTTCGTATCTGGGTTTTAGAAATTCCATTAAAAATCTGAACGTAAAATATAGGAGCATGAAGATAATAAATGCATCTCCATTTCTATAATTTCGGTATTTTTTTTGAAGTAATTTTTTAAAAAATACAAATAAAACCGCCAAAAAAACCATTTCATAGAGCATAATTGGATGGCGCAACTTACCATCACCTAAATTCATTCCTGTGAAAAATTGGGTCTCAACACCAAATGTAGTTTCGGCAATTCCCATAGAAAAACAACCAATTCTACCGATAAAAAGCGCCAAAATAATCGGTAAAACATACAAATCTCCAGAAGATTCTTTTTCACCAATGATTTTTTTGACTCCTTCTACCCCGAAAAGTCCTCCTAAAAATCCTCCTAAAACCGTTTTGTTGTTATAAAATTCTAGAAAATTAGCATGCTGAAAAAAATCTTTAATCTCAAAAGCTGCAATTAATCTAGAACCAAGCAAAGCCCCAATCATTGCACCGAGCATAATCCAAAGTCTATTAATATCCGATATTTTATCTTGATGATTTCTTTTGAGAAAATAGTAATAACGCACCCCAATAAAAAACGCCAACACTTCAAAAATAAAGTGAAGATGATAGGTTTGACCTTGAATTTCAAAAGTAATAGGAAAGTTCATTAGTTGGCGTCAAATGCTTCGAAAGCGTTTTCTAAATGAGTGATTTCTAGTTTCCCAGAATCGTCTGGAAGCACCGAAATAGCATCAAATCTAGTTTCTTTATCAATATTATTCTCTTCTAAAAAATAATTGGCTGCGGAAACTAACAACCTGATTTTCTTTTTATTAATAGCTTCTTGTGGTAATATAAATGCATCTGTAGCTCTGGCTTTAACTTCTACAATGATGATTTGGTTTTCAAATTCTGCAATAATATCTATTTCCGCTTTTTGATAACGAAAATTTTTGGCTAAAATTTTATAGTTTTTTTGAACTAAAAAATTCTCTGCCAATTCTTCTGCTAATTTACCAAATTCGTTGTGATCTGCCATTATTAGTTTTCAGTTTGTGTTTTTTGGTTGATAGATTATTTAAAATCAATATTAACCTTTTCATCAACCTCCATTTTTATTTTTGCTCCAATAATTAATGGTCGGTTGTCAAAAATATGGCCGTTCGGAAAACCAAACAGAGTCGGGAAGTTGTATTTTTTCAAACGTTGAGCAATAATTTCGTAGGCAAATTCATCGAAAGGTGCTTCGTAGTTTTTATTTTCTTTTTCATCGCCCATATTTGTCATTCCACCAACAATTAATCCTTTAATTTTTCTGAAAACGCCTGCCAAATCTAGGCTCATCAACATTCTATCAAGTGCATAAAAATTCTCGCCAATATCTTCTATAAAAAGAATTTTGTCTTTAAATTGATAAGAATAATTGGTGCCAAGAAGCGCATAAATTAAGGCTAAATTTCCGCCGATTAATTCTCCTTCCGCTGTTCCTTTTTTGTTGAAATGATGCTTTTCTAAAGAATACTTCAAGTTTTTTCCTTCCAAAATTTTGAAAATATTCTCATATCCTTCTTCAGAAACGCCGAAACTTGCGGTTTTAATCGTTTGTCCGTGTATAGAAGCAAATCCATTTTTCAATAAATAACTGTTAATCACCGTATTATCAGAATAACCAATGTACCATTTCGGATTTTCTTTAAATTCTGAAAGTTTAAGATGCCTCAACAAATGCTGACAACCATAACCTCCTCTTGTTGCCCAAATTGCAGAAATTTCATCATCATTTAAAGCCCAATTCAAATCCTGAATTCTTTCTTTTTCGGTGCCAGAATAATTATATCCGTTTACAAATTTTCCTAAAGTATATTTCCCAAAAACAGGTTCATAACCTTTTGATTTTATTAAATTTAAAGTATTCTGTAAAGGTATCTCTTCTACAAAACCAGCAGGAGAAATAATGGCAATTTTATTACCTTTTTTTAAGTATTCTGGGAAAATAATATTTTTCATTTTGTTGGAAAATAGAATCTGGTAATTAGTTTATTAACTTCTTAGCGAGTATTTTTCTTATATTTTACTTCCTTTTTTTCGGCTTCTTCTAAACGTTTATCAAACTGGTTGAATTTCTTATAACTCTGTAAAAAGATGAAAAAACTAAAAATAATAAGTATAATTCCTACTCCTTTTCTGATGTTATTTGCTAGTTTTTCTGTCAGTTTATCGTGAAATTGTTTTGCTAGAAAAATTTTAACTAAATCTATCGTGAGATAAGTTAAAATAACCAATGAAACATACAGTATAAAATTCTGTGTATCAGGATATTGATTTCTAACAGAAATTACAGTTACCAACCAAAAAAGTATAACTCCTACATTAAGCAAATTAAACAAAAAACCATTAATAAAAGTTTTAAAATAATTCTGATTGATGAACTTGGCTTCGTCTGGAAGGTGCATTTTGGTTTTAGAAACCATCATAAAAATTCCGTAAACAAAGACAATAAGTGCCGTGATTCTATAAAAACCAGGGTGATCATCTATAATGGTTACAATATCTCCGCTGGCAAAATAAGAGGCTACAATGCACAGAATATCAGCAGAAATTACACCAATATCTAATGCTAAAGCGTGTTTATGCCCTCTGGAAAAACTGGTTTCAATCAAAAGGAAAAAAATGGGCCCGATGAAAACCAGACTCAACATAAATCCTAATCCGATTGCTGAAATGATAAGTTCAAGCATTTAACAAAGATAAGAAATAAGTATTTAAAGATTGAAAAAATTAAAAGATTAAAGGATTTACAATTCAATCTTTTTAATTAGTTTTTTTTTCTAAATTTTCAGATAAATATTTAATAAAATTAGAAATATTAGAAGATATTTCCTTCGAAAGAAGGATTAACTCTTCTAATATTTCTATATTTCCTAAATTCAATCTTTTAGCAACAAAAACCATACTTCTCACTTCTGCACAACTTCCTTTTGCAATTTTTAAATACTTTATAAATTGCTTATTATTGTTGTATTCTGAACCTTCTGCTGTATTATTAGAAATAGAAAATACTGCTCTTTTAATTTGATTATTGAATTCGAATTCTTTTTCAAAATCTTGATGCTTTAGAAAAATAAAAACCTTTTCAACTAAATCTAAACTTTTTTGATAAACAGGAAATTCTTGAAAATTTTTGGTCACAATCTTAAAATTTTTAAATGCTTAAATCATTAAATATTAAATCAATCTACAATTTTAAAATCTAATTGTTTTGCTACTAAATTCGCTTTTATCACTTTAATTTTCACAGTATCTCCCAATTGGAAGGTTCTTCCAGTTCTTGATCCTACAATAGAATGCGTTTTGGCTTCGTGGAAGTAAGAATCATCCATCAAATCTCTTAATTTAATTAAACCTTCTGCTCCGTTTTCTGGAATTTCTACCCAAAATCCGAAATCAGCTGTTCCAGAAACTACCCCTTCAAAGACTTCGCCAACGTGTTTTTCCATAAATTTAACTTGCATAAATTTGATAGAATCTCTTTCTGCATCAGAAGCTAGTCTTTCTTGAGCACTGCAATGCTTCATCATTTCTTCGTATTCCGCTGCGTTGGGTGATTTTCCGCCGTCTAAATAATGTTGCAATAATCTGTGTGCTACCAAATCTGGATAACGACGAATTGGCGATGTAAAATGCGAATAATGATCAAAAGAAAGTCCGTAATGACCTATGTTTTCGGTAGAATAAACTGCCTTGCTCATAGTTCTCATTGCCAAAGTTTCTACCATATTTTCTTCGCCTTTTCCTTTTACATCTTTCAATAATTTGTTTAAAGATTCGGCTACTTTTTTAGAATTTGCCAGATTCATTTTATATCCGAAAGTTCCTACAAAATCCTTTAAAGCCAATAATTTAGTTGGGTCTGGATCATCGTGAATTCTATAAACAAAAGTGTTTCCTGTGGTTTCTCCTTTCTTATTTAAAGACACAAATTCCGAAACTTTTTTGTTGGCCAAAAGCATAAATTCTTCAATCAAGTGATTAGAATCTTTAGAAATTTTGAAATAAACACCAATTGGTTCACTATCTTCATTGAGATTAAAACGAACTTCCATTCTATCAAAAGCAATAGCGCCGTGTTTTAATCTATCTTTTCTGAGAATTTTTGCCAATTTATCAAGTACTAAAATTTCTTCGGCTAAATCTCCTTTTCCTGTTTCTATGCGTTCTTGCGCTTCTTCGTAAGTAAATCTTCTGTCTGAATGAATGACGGTTCTACCAAACCATTGATTTTGGATTTCTGCATTATCATTCAGTTCAAAAACTGCTGAAAACGTAAATTTATCTTCATTCGGACGAAGACTACAAACCTCATTACTCAAAACTTCAGGAAGCATTGGAACCACTCTGTCCACCAAATAGACCGAAGTTGCACGTTTATACGCTTCATCATCGAGAATTGTTCCTGGTCTTACATAATGAGAAACATCTGCAATATGAACGCCAATTTCCCAATTTCCGTTGTCTAATTTCTGTAAAGAAAGGGCATCATCAAAATCTTTGGCATCTTTTGGATCGATGGTAAAAGTGAGAATTTTACGCATATCTCTGCGTTTTTTTACTTCTGCTGCGGTAATTTTTTTATTGATTTTATCGGCATCAGCTTCCACTTCTGCAGGAAATTCATAAGGCAATCCATATTCAGCCAAAATAGAGTGAATTTCGGTTTCATGTTCTCCTGGTAAACCAAGAACCTGAATAATTTCACCTTCTGGATTTTTAGAATTAGAATCCCAATTCAGCATTTTTACTACTACTTTTTCACCATCTTTAGCCCCATTCATTTTATTTTTAGCGATAAAAAAATCATTGTTGATTTGTTTTTTATCTACCACTACAAAACCGAAATCTTTGTGCTGAACATACTGAAAAGTCCCTACAAAAGTATCATTGGCACGTTCTAAAACTTCTAAAACCGAACCTTCTAATTTCTTACCTTTGAAATGATAGGTTACGATGAGAACGGTATCTCCTTGTAATGCATCTTTTACATTTTTTTGATGTACAAAAATATCATCTTCTACACCTTCTACTTTTACATAACCATTTCCATTGGCTGCAAAATCGATAATCCCTGTTAAAGTATCTGTAATTTGAAGATTTACGATGTATTTTAAGCGGTCTGTTTCTTTAATTTTATCTTCTGCACGTAATTTGTGTAAAGCTTGTAAAACGAGTTCTCTTTGTCTCGGGTTTTTATATTCTATTCCGTCTGCAATCTGTTTGTAATTATAGATTTTAGAGGTTTTTTTGTTCATAAAACGCAGAATAAGCTTCCCAATATCGCGAAGTTTCTGGTCTTGTTTTTGTGATTTATGTTGTTGTTTCATTTGTTTGTTTAATATTTTTTGATTTTTATAAATATAAAAAAAATCTCCAACTTTCGTCGGAGATTAGCTTATATACAAGTGATTTTATTTACTCTATTTTGATGTCTTCCTCCTTCGAAATCGGTGGTGAGAAATTTCTCTATGATTTCTTGCGCCAATTCTTTGGCAATAAATCTGGCAGGTATTGCTACCATATTACAATTATTATGACCTCTAGAAAGCGCTGCAATTTCTGGCATCCAGGCTAGTGCGCATCTTATTCCTAGGTGTTTGTTAGCTGTAAGTTGTACCCCTTGTCCGCTCCCACAAAAAAGAATACCAAATTCACAATCTCCATTTTCTACAGCCTTGGCAGCAGGATGTACAAAATCTGCGTAATCTACAGAATCAGCAGAATGAGTGCCAAAATCTACTAATTCATATTGGTCTTTTAATTGATTTTTGATATATTCTTTGTACTCAAAACCTGCATGGTCTGCAGCAATGGCTATTTTTTTCATTTTACGTAAATCTTTTACTTTTTATTTTATACAAAATTAAGGCTTTTAATTTTAATTGTGGATTAATTATTATAAAAACATAAAATGATAAGATTGATAATCAGAATTTTAACTTATTATTAACGTTAGTGGTAACTTTACAATTCATTCATTTTCAAAATATTATAATTCAAATTGTATTATTAAAAACAAATGTTAACAACTTCATTTTTATCTGTGGAAAACTCTTTAGAAATACTTCTTTCTTCTTTCAAATTAAATACGTAATGAGAAATTAAATTTGAATAAAAACAATTTTCTTTTGAAAAGTTTCGGCAAAACTATGATGAAGTTTTCCTCATAATTATTATGAATAATCAATCGATTTAATAGATACTAACAATTGTTAATAAGTGTTAATTTAAACTAAAAATCAGACCGTTGTAATGTTAATTATATATGAATTTAAGTTCAACTAAATGTTACAAAAAAATTAAGAAATACTTTTCCACATCATTCACAACTACAACAATAGTATTCATTTATTTTTTTATTAAAAAGAAAAATATTGTTAGAAAATGTTTTTCGTCAGTTTGTGGAAATTTTTCTTAGGATTTTTCTTTTTGCCATCTTATAAATCTTAAATTTGTAAACCGAATGAAAATATAATATTTTAATAATAAAGAAGTTTATGAAAACAATTAATGATTTTAATTTTGCAGGAAAGAAAGCGCTCATTAGAGTTGATTTCAATGTTCCTCAAGACGAAAATAAAAAAGTAACAGATAATACTAGAATTGTAGCTGCTAAACCTACTATAGATAAAATTCTGAATGAAGGTGGTTCTGTAATTATTATGACGCATCTTGGGAGACCAAAAGGAAAAGTAAATCCAGATTTTTCTCTTTCTCATATTGTAGAAGAAGTTTCTAAAGTTTTGGGTAAAGAGGTAAAATTTGCTGCAGATTGTATAGGAGAAACTGCTGAAAAAGCAGCAGCAGAACTGCAAGCTGGAGAAATTCTTTTGCTTGAAAATCTTAGATTTTATAATGAAGAAGAAGCTGGTGATGAAGAATTTGCTGGTAAATTAGCAAAATTAGGAGATGTTTACGTAAATGATGCATTTGGTACAGCACATAGAGCTCACGCTTCTACAGCTGTTATTGCTAAATTTTTTCCTTCAACTAAATTTTTCGGTTTATTAATGGCTAATGAACTTCAAGCAATTGATAAAGTGTTAAGAAGCGGCGAAAGACCTGTTACTGCAATTTTAGGTGGTTCTAAAGTTTCTACTAAAATTACAATTATTGAGAATATATTACCAGCAGTTGATAATTTAATTATTGGTGGTGGTATGTCTTTTACTTTTATTAAAGCATTGGGCGGAAACATTGGTAATTCTTTATTGGAAGCAGATAAAATGGATCTTGCTTTAGAGATATTAGAAAAAGCTAAGCAGCATAATGTAAAAGTATTTTTGCCTGTAGATGTAGTAATAGCAGATGATTTTAGTAATGATGCAGATAGACAAGAGGTAGATATTTACCATATTCCTGAAGGTTGGCAAGGAATGGATGCAGGAAGTAAAACAAGAGAAATTAATCATGATGTTTTAATGAATTCTAGAACAATTCTCTGGAACGGACCTGTAGGAGTTTTTGAAATGTCTAATTTTGCAGGAGGAACTAAAGCTTTAGGTGATAGTATTTATGAAGCAACTAAATTAGGAGCATTTTCTTTAGTAGGAGGAGGTGATTCTGTAGCTTTTGTAAAACAAAACGGATACGCTGATAAAGTTTCTTATGTTTCTACAGGAGGTGGAGCAATGTTAGAATCTTTGGAAGGATTAGAGCTTCCAGGAGTTGCGGCTATCAATAATTAAATAATGGATTTAGATAAAAAACTATTCTTTGATTTTAAAAATACTTTAATATTTGGTTTAATTATTTTTTCTCCTATTCTTATTTATTTATTATATGGTGAAAAATCAGGATTATTTGATAAACAAGAAAAAGAGAAAATCTTAAATTTTGATTTTAAATTAGTAATTATTCGAAAATATAATGATATAAATAATCATAATACACCAACTTTTAAATTAAATAAAGGAAGTGTTATTGGACTTTGTGATGATTCTTTAAAAATATTAGTAGGAGATTCATTAATTAAAAATAAAGGGAATAATGTTTTATTTATTAAAAGAAAAAATGTTGTAATTAATAAAATTGATTTATTTAAAAATAGAATAGATTTTCTAAACTAAAAAATCTTCAGAATTATTTCTGAAGATTTTTTGTTTTTTGTAAGCTGAATAATTTCTTATTAATTTTTTCAAAAATTAGATTTTTAAGTGAAAATAGCCAAAAATTGGCTTTCAGAAATAGCTCAAAAATTAATTTTCTAATTTTTTCTAATAATATATATCAAACTAGAAAATTCGCCCGTTTTTGAGGCTTTTATGTTAGAAATTGCTCCTCGAATTCCTCCAAAAATGAAAAAAAGTAGATTTTTCTTATATTTTTCACTCAAAATTGAAATATAATAAGAATCGAGTAGGAGTGGTTTTATTTTTTCTAATTTCCAATTTTCAGTGTTAAATAATTTTTGCATTCCGTTTTTTGAGAAATGAAATAGATGTCTTGGTACATCATAAGCTGCCCAAAATTCTTTGTAATATTTTCCGTCATACGAAGTATGATTTGGAACAGCAATAATCAAATATCCGTTTGATTTTAATTTTTGATAAAATAAAGAGAGTATTTCACTCTGATTTTCGATGTGTTCGAAAACATGCCAAAGTGTAATAACATCTAAACTTTCGTTTTCTATTTCATTTAGATTTTCTACAAATTTAGTTTTTGTAGTTTTTTGTTTTGCAAAATTTCTAGCTGCTTCGCTCGGTTCAAAACCGAAAGTTTCTACATCATTTTCTATATGTTTCAGAAACTCACCAGCTCCACAACCATAATCTAAAACTTTAGCGTTTTCAAAAGTTACTTTAGAAAGTATATTTCTTTTATAGTTAAGATTGAATGATTGAGCAAATTTATAAATTTTTTCTTTCAAAGAATTAGAATCTTGGTGATGAGAAATGTAATTTTTACTCTCATAATACTTACCTAAATTTTCTGGAATAGGGTAGGTTTTAAAAATACCTTCTATTTCAGTTTCTCTAATTTCGAATTCTTCTTGTGAAAGAAAATGGTCTTTTATTTTCATAAATTTTTTGTTTAAAGTTTAAAGTTTAAGGTCTAAAGTTTTTTAACATTAAACTTTAGACCCTAAACTTTAGACAAAACTTAAATGTTTCACGTGAAACATTATTTTAAATAGATTAATAATACATTAATATCTGCTGGTGAAACTCCTGAAATTCTTCCAGCTTGAGCAATGGTTTTTGGTTTTACTTTATTCAGTTTTTGTCTTGCTTCCATTGATAAAGAACCTAATTTGCTGTAATCAAAATCATCTGGAATTTTGATGGTTTCTAATCTCTGAAGTTTGGCTACATTGTCTTTTTCTTTTTCTATATAGCCTTTATATTTAATATTAATTTCGGCTTGTTCTTTTTGTTCTTCATTATATAAGTCTGCCTTTTCTTTTATGAAATCTATTTCCGAAAGTTTATCTAAAGTGATATTTGGTCTTGTAAGAATTTGTGCAGCTCTGTAAGCTTGATCTACCAAAGAACTTTCATTAGCTTCTAAAATAGGATTAATAATGCCTGGTTTTAAAGATGTTTCTCTTAAAAATTCTTCTAATTCTGTAGATTTAGTTACTTTTTCCTCCATTTTTTTGAGCCTTTCTTCACGTGCTAAACCAAGATTATAGGCCTTTTCAGTCAATCTGATATCTGCATTATCTTGTCTTAAAAGTAATCTGTATTCAGCTCTTGATGTAAACATTCTGTAAGGTTCTTCAGTTCCTTTGGTAATTAAATCATCTATTAAAACACCAATATAGGCTTCGTCTCTGCTTAAGATAAATTCTTCTTTTTCGTGTACTTTATTATGAGCATTAATACCTGCCATTAATCCTTGTCCAGCTGCTTCTTCGTAGCCAGTAGTTCCATTGATTTGTCCTGCAAAATAGAGGTTTTCTACCAATTTAGTTTCTAATGTATGCTTTAATTGAGTAGGAGGGAAGTAGTCGTATTCAATCGCATAGCCAGGTCTGAAAATCTTAGCTTTTTCGAAACCAGGAACTTCGTGTAAAGCTTTTAATTGTACATCTTCTGGTAGTGAAGAACTGAAACCATTTACATAAACTTCTACTGTATTCCAACCTTCTGGTTCTGCGAATAATTGATGGCGATTTCGCTCTGCAAATCTGTTGATTTTATCTTCTATACTAGGGCAATATCTTGGGCCAATACTTTGTATGGTACCGTTAAACATTGGAGATTTATCAAATCCAGTTCGTAATATTTCGTGAACTGTTTCATTAGTATAAGTGATATAACAACTGCGTTGTTTTGTAAGTTTCGGAGTATCTAAATAACTGAATTTTTGAGGATTTTCATCTCCTGCTTGTTCTTCCATTTTAGAATAATCTAGGCTTCTTCCGTCAACACGAACTGGAGTTCCGGTCTTCATTCTACCTGCTTCAAAGCCTAAATCTACCAATTGTTCGGTAATTCCGTAGGCTTTTGGTTCGCCCATTCTTCCGCCTCCTAATTGTTTATCACCAACGTGTATTAAACCATTTAAGAAAGTTCCGTTGGTAAGAACCACAGATTTTCCTTTAATTTCTATTCCTAAAGATGTTATAACACCTTCAATTTTGCCGTTATTTATGATTAATGATTTTACCATATCTTGAAAAAAATCAAGATTTGGAGTATTTTCGAGTGCTAATCTCCATTCTTCTGCAAAGAGCATTCTATCATTTTGCGTTCTTGGAGACCACATTGCAGGCCCTTTAGAAAGGTTGAGCATTTTGAATTGAATAGCAGATTTATCAGCTATAATTCCGCTGTAACCGCCCATTGCGTCTATTTCTCGCACAATTTGTCCTTTTGCAATACCGCCCATTGCAGGATTACAAGACATTTGACCGATGGTTTGCATATTCATCGTAACGAGTATGGTTTTAGAACCTAAATTGGCAGCAGCAGCAGCAGCTTCGCAACCAGCGTGACCAGCTCCTACTACGATTACATCATATATTTCGTTAAATAACATTTATATAATTTTAAATTTTAAATTAATGTTTCACGTGAAACATTCTATCAATTTTATTAAAATCACGAATTGTAACTAGCCCCGATTGACTCCAAATTAATTTATTTTTAATTGAGTCGTCTAAACTCGTTCCTCGTTTTGAAACGGTTACCCCGCAACAAGTGTTGGATTTAGTTTAGGAGTGAGGAGTAAAAGTGGAAAGTAGCTTCTAAAAAAATCATTCTGTTTGTAATGATAGATAAAAATCTTCTTTTGCACGCATTATTTTTTGTTGTTCTTCGGTTTTATCTTTGTAACCACAAAGGTGAAGAACGCCGTGAGCGATTACTCTT
Organism: Flavobacteriales bacterium UBA1937; assembly: GCA_002337005.1. Classification (GTDB taxonomy): domain Bacteria; phylum Bacteroidota; class Bacteroidia; order Flavobacteriales; family Weeksellaceae; genus Cloacibacterium. The sequence goes on from DDFD01000073.1 coordinate 23,754, forward strand.
TTTTTCTCTTCTTCGTAATTTTTTGAAATAAGACTTGCATTATCTTTAATTCGCTGCAAAGATACAAAAATCTCTCCTGAAATTGTTTTTCCACGAACTTGGTCAAAAGTGATGATGTCTGTATAATAATCATGGTCTAAAAAGTCTTGATTTATCTTGAGCAAATATTGGTCATCACAGAAAATATAATTGATTTCCCCTAGTTTTTTTTCTTCGGAAATGATTATTTTTTCTATCCAAATTTTAAGATTTTCTTGTATTTTTTCTTCTGTATTTTCGTAAAAGAAGTGTATCATTGAATTGACGATTATGGATTTATTATTAGAGATGATAATTTATTTTAGAACCAATGCCCGAGAACTACAGAAAATATGCCAGGTTTTTGTTTTAAGGAATGGCTGTAATTAATTTTTATTTGTCCAAACGGTGATTCGTAACCTGCGGTAAGACCAAGAGAGGAGTAGTTGATTCTTAAAAATTTGGAATCATCAAAATTATCAAAAAGGTTTCCAATACTTAAATTTGCAATAACGTAATAGTTTTTCATAAAATTAAATTGAAAATCGTTTCCTACTGTTAAGATGTTGTTATTGCTGGCTTCTCCAAATTCGAAACCATTAAATCTTACAAAATTTACTACATTTTGGTCAAAAATACCACCAAGATAATATTTGTAAAAATCACTAGAATTATTGATGGAAATGCCATAAAAAGTACGCAGTCTATAGGTTAAAAATTTGGTTATAGGAAAATTACCTCTTATGTCTGCTTTTATTTGGAAAGATTTTTCTTCTGTACTTTTTTCAAAAAAATTATAGGCTTTTGCTTCGATATTGGTGTAATATCCTCTTTTTGGGAACATTTTACTGTTTTGGGTGTCTCCTTTTAGGAAAATGTATGGATTAAGGAATTTTTCGCTCTTTTTGGAGCCTGTAATAAGGTCTGTTCCTTTGAAAATATCATAACTAATACCACCACCAATGGCAAATTTATCTTTCCAGACGGATTGTAAAAATACTTCTGTTCTGTACCAGTTCCAAGTTTGATAGGCAAACTTATCTTGATTTTTGAGATCGAAACTCATACCAGATGCATATATTCCTATTCCTGGGATATAGCCATTATCAATAAAATAATTGATATAATATCTAGATTTATCACCAAAAACTCCATCAATAGAAATACTAGAATTATTAAAAAGTAGTCTTTTTATGGTAACATTTGCTAGAAGACTAGATTTAAAAATTTCATCATAATGCAAGCCAAATTTTAAGAAAAACCTATTACTGTCTTCATTTACTATTAATTTTAAAACGTTTTTGTTATCTTTTTGTATAATATCATAGTTAATAATTTTAAAATTATTAGTGGCATATAGTTTATCTAGCATTTTATTAATAGAACCATAAGTTTGAGATGAAGGCAACTTTAGATTCATTTTACCAATAATATAGTCCTTATTATAGATGTTATTATTTTCTACTTCTAGATTATCAATTTTATAAACATTAGAGTAAATAGGGTTTATCGGAATTCTAAGATAATCATAATTTTTCTTAGGAAGTTGCTCAAGAATTTCTACATATTTTAATGCTTCTGTATATCCAGATTTTAGTATTTTTCCTTTTTCATCAAAGCTAGTAACGCCAAGACCTTCTAAATTAGGTTTAATATTAACATCTGTATATTTTAATTGATTTTTGGTTTCTTTTACAATCCCGAAATCTATCACTTGATTTAGAATATCTACAACGCTATTGATTTTATCTCTTGTATTAAGACCTTGGTTAAGATCTACTCCTATCACAATATCAATTCCCTTCTTTTTAAGCAATTCTGAGGGATAATTTACCGTCATAGCACCATCTACATAGATACTGTCTCCAATTTTTACAGGATCCATCAGAGAAGGAAAAGCAGAACTCGCCATAATAGACTCTGAAATATCTCCTTTCTCAAAAATTTTCATTTTTCCGCTTTCTAAATTGGTAGCTACGCACATAAAAGGAATTGGTAACTTGCTAAAATCCTGAACATTAGATACATTTTTAAATAATTCCTTTAGTAGATATATGTTTTTTTGACCAGAAGAAATAGAAGAAGGCAGAGTAACTTTTCCGTTTTTTATAGGGACTTTCAAGAGATATTTATCTACAGATTTATTAAAAAAAGAAGTTTCTGCACGGTTATTTGCATTGCTGAGCAGATTGTAAAAATCTGTTTCCATCACAATTTTTTCTATATCTTTCCCAGTATAACCAGACGCATATAAACCACCAACAATGGCTCCCATACTTGTACCAGAAATATAATCTACTTTTATCCCTAATGAGTCTAAAACTTTTAAAACTCCAACGTGAGCAAAACCCTTAGCACCTCCACCAGCTAATGAAAGTCCAATTTTTGGGTTCTTTGGTATAACTAGATTTTCTTTGACCTGACTATGATTAAGGATAAAAATGAATAAACTAAAAAAAACGATAAATTTTTTCATATTGTGATTGATAGTTTTTAGTTTTTGATATAAATTCTTTTTACTCTTCTAGATATAGAAGTTAAAACCTCATAAGGAATTGTTTTACAGTATTCTGCAAATTCTTCTAATGAAGGATTTTCGTTAAAGATAATCACTTTATCACCATCTTTGGCAGGTAAATTTTCTAAATCTACCATTAGCATATCCATACAAATATTTCCTACAATAGGCACTTTCTGCTTATGTATGCTAACAAAACCATTTTTATTACCAATTAATCGTGGTATTCCATCTGCATAACCTACTGGTATTGTGGCAATTCTGGTATCTTTTTCTGCTTTATATTTTCTGCTATACCCTATAGAATCTCCTTCTTTAACCTCAGAAATTTGTGAAATAACGGTTTTAAAGGTTACTGCATTATGTAGCTGACTTTTAATTTCAGGAGTAGGAGAAATCCCAATCATTCCAATTCCAATTCTTACCATATCAAATTGATAATCAGTATAATTAGTTATTCCTGAAGAATTAAGAATATGTCTAAGAGGTTGATAACCTAATCCCAAGATTATTTTTTCTGAAATTCTTTTGAAGGTTTCAATTTGGTTCATCGTATATTCTCTTTCCTCGGGAATATCAGATGAAGAAAGATGACTGAAAATACTAGCAACTTTTACATTGTACTTTTTTAAATTTTCTAGAAGTTCATCTATTTCATCTTCCTTAAAACCAAGACGATGCATTCCTGTTTCTATTTTGAAATGAATAGGGTATTTTCTCTGAATTCCTTTTAGCTGAAGTTGCGTAGTAAAGAGTTCTAAAACACGTAAACTATAAATTTCTGGCTCTAAGTTGTAATCAATAATAATATCATAACTGCCTTGTTCTGGATTCATCACCAGAATAGGCGTAGTAATACCATTTTTTCGCAAATCTACGCCTTCATCTGCATAGGCAACTCCCAGATAATCAATGTGATGGTGTTGTAAAAATTCTGCAATTTCATAACCGCCCAAACCATAAGAATAGGCTTTTACCATGGCACATATTTTAGTTTCTGGTTTTAATAAAGCTTTGTGAACGTTGATATTATGTATAACAGCATTGAGATTAATTTCTAAAACAGTATCGTGTTTCTGAAGTTCTAGCAATTGTTTTACTTTCTCAATCTCAAAAATTCTAGCTCCTTTTAATAAAATGAGTTGATTTTCTAATTGTTCAAGTTGTTGACTTTCAATTAATTCTTTTGTCTTTTTAAAAGAAAAAGTTTTTGCTTTAAATTTTTCTTGAAATCTCGTAATCTGTGTACCAACCAAAAAAACTTGACTGAAATTTTGTTCATTGGTAAGGTCTGCCACTTTATTATAAAGAGAAAATTCGTCTTCTTTTACATCAATAATATCAGTAAGAATAAGTGTTTTTTCAGGTTTATTGTACTGTTTAATAAACTGAAAAGCAATAATTAAAGAATCTAAATCTAAGTTAAAAGAATCATTGATAATTAAATTATTATGAACACCATTTACGCTTTCCAAACGCATTTCTACCGCTTTTAAGGCATTTATTTTTTCTACAATTTTTTCGTTAGAAAAGCCAAGCTCTTTCATTACACAGACCAAAGCCAATGCATTGGTAAGTGTAGCTTCGTCTCTTTGATAGGCAGGAAAAGAAAATTCTTCAGAGAAATACTGAACCTTAATTTCCTCTTGTAGATTTTCTGGATCGGAGATGATTTTTACATCATTTCTATTTTCTAGCCCGAAACTTATCAGTTTTTTTGCAGGATATAGCTCTTTTATTTTTGTGTAAACAAATACGTTATCTCCATTAAAAAGAATAGTTTCTGAGTTTTTAAAAAGAAGAATTTTTTCTTCAATTAATTGTTCCTCATTTTTAAAATTAGAAGAATGGGCAGTTCCGATATGAGTAAGAACACCTATTTTTGGTGAAAAAATATCTTCTAAAATTGCCATTTCTGACGGTTTAGAAATCCCCACTTCGAAAATTCCGAGTTGATGTTTGGTAGAAATTTGAAGCAAAGATAGAGGTAAACCAATTTGTGAATTAAAACTTTTCGGTGATTTTACTGTTGGTATTTCGTTCCAAAGACATTGGTAGAGCCATTCTTTTACGATGGTTTTTCCGTTACTTCCAGTAATTCCTATGGTGTTAAGTTGAGCATTTTTTTCTACGTGATATTTGGCTAAATCTTGTAAAAATTTCACAGAATCTTCTACAATAATCCAGGTAATTCCTTCATATTCAGAATAAAAAGTTTCAGAAATGATTATTTTTATTCCTTTTTCTATAGCCTGTGGAATGTATTTTTCTCCAGTATTGGTAGATGTATTGATGGCAATAAAAGCAGTTTTTATCACCGAATATATATTTCTGCTATCAAAAGCTATATGCTGAACGTGCAGATTTTTATCTCCAATTAATTGAGATTGAGTGATTTCTGCAATTTGTTTAGTGGTGTAGTTCATTCTTTTTTATTCAAAACATCATCTACAAAAACTCTTCGGCTTACTGCTTCGTAACTGTCTGTTTCTCCGAGTTGTACTAGATCTTGATTTTTAGAAATTCTCATTGAATAATTAGCCAAATTTCCTGTTTTTTTACAAATGGCGTGTACTTTGGTTACATATTCTGCGGTAGCCATTAAATAGGGCATTGGTCCAAAAGGACGTCCCAAAAAATCCATATCTAGACCAGCAATTACCACACGTACACCATTGTTTGCCAATTGATTAGCAACTTCTACTATTCCTTCGTCAAAAAACTGTGCTTCGTCTATTCCTATCACATCACAAGTAGAACCTAGCAGAAGAATTTCATTCGAACTTTCTACTGGTGTGCTCATAATTTTATTGTGATTATGAGAAACCACTTCTACATCATCATATCTTGTATCAATTTTTGGTTTAAAAATTTCTACTTTTTGTCCGGCCATTTCAGCACGGCGTAATCTTCGTATCAATTCTTCGGTTTTCCCAGAAAACATTGATCCACAGATTACTTCCATCCAGCCACTTTGTTTTGCGTGGTTTATTGTATTTTCTAAAAACATTGTCTAAATTAGCAGATAAATTAGTTTCAAAATTAAGCAATTTTAAAAGATTTAATATGCAAAATTTAAAAGAAACTCAAGATAAAGTATATCAAGAGGTTAAATCGCTCTTGCAAGAGTTTTCTGGTTATTCTTCCGAAGAAGATTTTATAAAAAATATAGATAGAATTAAGTTTTTTTCAGATAAAGTTTCTGAATTAAAAATTTACACTGAAGTAGAAAAATGGATTTCTGAAGAGAAGTTTGTAGAAGAAATTGAAGTGAGAGAAGCCATCAATTTCGAAATTGACACCAAGCAAATTATTGATAGTCAAGAAGAAAAAATTGAGGAAGATATTCCTGAAATACAAGAATTTGTGAAAGAAGAACTGGCTGTTTCAGAAAAAATAGATGAGGAGTATTTCTTAGAAAAAGAAGCGGAACAAAATACCTTGTCCGAAAATATTCAAAATGAAGTGAATGAAGAATTCGAAGAAATTTCTAATACAAAAGTGGAAATTGAAAAAGAAGATGAAAACGAAAGACTTCACGAGGAGAGAAGAAAAATCCTAGATATAGAAAAGCCTGTTCATACCGAAAAACCTGTTGAGCCAACCGAAATTCATGAATCTCCACATCATTCTAAGAAATTCAAATTGTCTCACATCAAAGGTTTGAATATCGTACAAAGTCTTTTTGATGATGATCATTTGGTAAATATTCCAGAAGAATCAAAACTGGAAACATCGTCTAATAACCCAAGTTTGCTAAAAAGTAATATGCCAAAAGATTATTTGGAAGCAGAAAAGCTGTTGCCAGATTTTAAATTGGATATTAATGATAAAATTGCCTTTACAAAAGTTCTTTTTGGTGGTAGCCAAATAGAACTAAATGAGGTAGTTGCAAAACTAAATTCTTTCAAAAAATTAGATCAAGCTAAAGATTATCTGAGTGATGTTTACTACGAAAGAAATTGGCAAAAAGTAGATGAATATGCCCAAAGATTGTGGAGCTTGGTAGAGAATAAATTTTTATAATAAGAGTAAGGAAGCTGGAAGCTGGAAGCTGGAAGAGGGAAGTTTAGCATTTTGTTTTAAGACTTCCAGATCCCAGCTTCCAACAAAATAATTATGATTCAAAATATTTCAAATTTCAAAAATCCTTTTTTTATAGGAGTTGCAGGTGTTGGCATGAGTGCTATTGCGCAATATTTACAAGGAATTGGCAAACAAGTTTCGGGAAGTGACCGATATTTCCACGAAGGTGAGTATAATAAAACCAAAGAACAGCTTGAAAACGAAGGAATTAAATGTTTCGTGCAAGACGGAAGCGGAATTACTGAACATACAGATTTAGTGGTAGTTTCCACAGCGATTGAAGACACGGTTTATGAAGTAAAAAAAGCCAAAGAACTCGGAATTCCGATTATTAAAAGAAGTCAGCTTTTGGCGATGATTGCTAAAAGCAAGAAAACCATTGCAGTTGCTGGAACTTCCGGAAAATCAACCACTTCGGCGATGCTTTTTCAGATTTTATTGGATGCTGGTTTAGAGCCTTCCATTATTTCAGGAGCGGGTTTAACGAGCATTATTAAACAAGGAAAAATTGGAAATGCTTACGTTGGAAAAGGAGATTGGCTCATTATAGAAGCTGACGAAAGCGATGGTTCCGTTGTTCAATATGAACCCGAAATTGGACTTTTGCTCAATATTGACAAAGACCATCAAGAAATAGATGAATTGATAGAACTTTTTACGATTTTTAAAAATAATACCAAAAGTTTATTTGTTGTAAATCAATCAAATACACTAGCAAAAACTTTGTCGGCGAAGATTGAGAATGATTTTGGTTTTGAAACAAAGGCAGGTTTTAATGCTATAAATTTTAAACAAGATGGTTTTCATTTAAGTTTTGAAATTGAAAATCAAATATTTAGAATGAATGCAATCGGGCAGCATTCTGTGGAAAATGCTACCGCAGCAGTGGCAGTGGCACATCAAATAGGAGTTGATCTTAAAACTTGCGCCGAAAGTTTGAAAAAATATGAGGGAATTTATCGTCGTCATCAAATTTTGGGACAAAAAAATGGAGTTTGGGTAATTGATGATTATGCGCACAATCCTGCGAAATGTGCAGCGAGTATCAAGGCTTGTCAACCTTTGGCAGAGAAAGTAGTAGCTTGGTTTCAACCTCATGGTTATGGACCGACACGATTTTTGAGAAAAGATTTTGTGGAGGAAATTTCGACTTCACTTCGTGAAAATGATGAAATTTGGATGAGCGAAATTTTCTATGCTGGTGGAACTGCTGTGAAAGATATTTCTGCCAATGATTTAATTAAAGATATACAAGCAAAAGGTAAAAAAGCTTATTTTGTGGAAAATAGAAATGAATTTTTAAATGAGGTTAGGTCTTCATTATCAAATAATTCTGTGCTTCTTTTGATGGGAGCGAGAGACCCAAGTTTAGAAAAATTTTGTAAGGAGTTGTATGAGAAGCTTTAAAATTTTTGGAAAAGAGATAAGTTTATTGCAAATTATGTTCCTTTTAATCTGGAGTATATTTTTTGGAGCATATATTTTTTATATAAAACCTATGGTTAAAGGAATGTATTTGGATGAGGATATTAAAATATTTGAAACAACATATTATTGGAGGATTTATTTTTCAATTTGGGCTCTGGTTTTTATACTTCTAATTCTATTTAAAGTTAGATTTAGTATAAAATTATTAGGACCTTTATTTATCTATTTTTTGTGTTTTTATCTTATTTTTCAAAATATAATTGTAAACTACTCACTTTATATCAACCAATTATATAGTACAACTAACGAAAGAATAATTTATAAACTTTATAATAATAAAAAATATTTACAATTTTTTTTAGTTGATGAAAAAAACGATAATTTGATTTATAAAGATGAAATTGACAAAATAAATATTGTAAGAAAAAATAAAAATTTAAATGAAGTTCAAGATTTGCCAAATCAAGATTCTATTTTTGTAGATTATAAAGTAGGAATTTTTGGCTTTAAGTATTTGAAGTAGAATTTAAATAGACCCAAACAAGTAGTTGATATACTACTACTGTAACAAATTTCTGATAACGTGAGACTTATCACAAAGTATTAAACTTTAAAAATATGAATAGTAAATTACAATTTGGAGAAACAGTCTCTGGTTACAACATTCCTGTAGTAAACGAAAGAGAAATAAGAGCTGCCGCAGGTATTATGTTTTTGGCAACATTCATTTCTTTAATGCTCATCATCAATGGTGGGAACTTTGTTCCGATAAAATATGTGATTATCATTTTTATGGTAGATTTTTCTATCAGATTATTTTTATCACCCAAATTTTCCCCGATTTTAATTCTTGGAAGAATCATTGTAAGCAATCAAAATCCCGAATATGTAGGTGCTCCACAAAAGAAATTTGCTTGGGGAATTGGTCTGGTTCTTTCTTTTTTGATGTTCGTTTTGATGGTTGTGCTTAATACTTTTAGCCCGATTACAGGGATTACTTGTTTGATTTGCTTGATTTTAATGTTTTTTGAAACAGCTTTCGGAATTTGTATCGGTTGTAAATTGTACAGTTTGTTTAATAAAGAAAAAGCGCAATATTGCCCAGGTGAAATTTGTGATGTCAAAAATAAACAAGAAATTCAAAAAGTTAATAAAAATCAATGGCTTATATTTTTAGGGTTTATCGTTTTTGTGGTAATTTTATTTATCATTTTTAATGATGCTTTTAAAATTACGCCGACAGATTTGTTTAAAATGTTTAAATAATTAATTGCCTAAGATTGAAATCTCAGGCTTTAATATCGTTCGTCGCTCTGCGACTCTGAAACATTGGGAGTTTCGTAGGAACGAACGATTTTAAAACCTATGAATTTATTCATAAAAACTAATAACTATGCCAAATACTTATGTAAAATTATACGTGCAAACTGTTTTTGCCGTAAAATATAGAAATGCACTTATTAAAGAAAGTTTCAGAAAAGAATTATTTGCAGTAATAGGAAATTTAATTAATGAAACAGGTTGTAAAACAATTATTGTAAATGGCGTTGAAGATCACGTTCATTGTTTTTTTACATTAAAAACTACACTTTCTCTTTCAGAAGTAATGAAAAGTGTAAAAGCAAAATCTTCAAAATGGATTAATGAAAATAATTTTTTAGAAGAAAGATTTGAATGGCAGCGAGGATTTGGCGGTTTTAGTTATAATCAAAATTCAATAGATAGAGTTTATAAATACATTGAAAACCAAGAGGAACATCATAAAAAAGAAAACTTTAAAGATGAATATTTAAAACTTTTGCAGAAATTTGAAGTGGAATATGATGAAAATTATTGGTTTGATGATTTAATTTAAATTTGCCTAAGATTGAAATCTCAGGCTTTAATATTGTTCGTCGCTCTGCGACTCTGAAACATTAGGGAGTTCCGTAGGAACGAACGATTTTAAAACCTATGAATTTATTCATAGAAAAAAAATAAAAAAAACAAACATAGCTTTTATAGGGAGTTCCGTAGGAGCGAACTATATTAAAAGTTATGAATTTATTCATAATGAGCGGAATCCTATACTTTGTTCCAACACCGATTGGAAACTTAGAAGATATGACTTTCAGAGCGGTAAAAGTGCTGAAAGAAGTAGATTATATCCTTTGTGAAGATACCAGAACTTCTGGAATTTTGTTGAAACATTACGAAATTTCAAAACCTTTGAAATCGTATCATCTTCATAATGAACACAGTGCAACCGAAAAAGTAATTGCCGATTTAAAATCCGGACAAAACATTGCTCTCATTACAGATGCCGGAACTCCCGGAATTTCAGACCCAGGTTATTTACTAGGTAAAGCTTGTGCAGACGAAGATTTAGAGATGATTTGTTTGCCAGGTGCAACTGCTTTTGTTCCTGCTTTGGTGGTTTCGGGTTTGCCCAATCACGATTTTTATTTTGCAGGATTTTTACCTCAAAAAAAAGGCCGACAAACGAAGTTAAAGCAACTCGCCGAAGAGAAAAAAACAATCGTTTTGTATGAAAGTCCACATAAAATCAATACGACTTTGGAACAGATTAAAGAATTTTTCGGGGAACATACTAAAGTAAGTTTAAGCCGAGAAATTTCTAAAAAGTTCGAAGAAACCAAACGTGGAACAATTGACGAGCTTATTGCCTTTTCAAAAAGCAAGACTTTGAAAGGAGAAATTGTTTTGGTGGTGAATAATGCCATTTAATTCTCGCTGATTAGGCTGATTTAACAGATTGAATTAACACAATATATAAATCAGCAAAATTTGCTAAATCAGCGAGAGAATATTATTAAAATGAAACCAACCGTAGAAGAACTTATCGCAAAAAATAAAAACTGGAAAGAAGAACTCACAAAACTTCGTTCCATTGTTTTGAGTTGTGGCTTAACCGAAGAAGTAAAATGGTATCAACCGTGCTATTCTTACAACGGTAAAAATCTCATTATTCTTGGAAGTTTCAAAGAATATTGTGGTATGAATTTCTTTAAAGGAGTTTTGCTTAAAGATGAGAAAAAAATCCTTCAAAAAATAGGAGAGAATACTCAATCTGCGAAAATTATAAAGTTTACTAATGTTCAACAAATCAATGATTTAGAAGGTGCTTTAAAAGACTACATCAAAGAAATGATTGAGCTAGAAAAATCTGGAGCAAAAGTCACTTTCAAAAAAATAGAAGAACAAAAAATTCCAGAAGAGTTAGAAGAATTTTTTAATCAAGATAAAAATTTTGAAAATGCTTTTAAAACATTAACACCAGGAAGACAACGTGCTTATTTATTACACTTTTCATCTGCCAAGCAATCTACAACCAGAATCGCAAGAATAGAAAGAGCAAAACCTCAAATTTTTGCAGGAAAAGGTTTGAATGATTAGTAAATAAAATCTATTAAATTTGCAAAATCAATTAGAAAAAATAAACTCGATATAAAATGAATTGAGCGAAAGCGAAATCCATAAAACAAATACAAAAACATTAAATAGTTATGAAACTACTCGAAGGAAAAGTTGCCATCATTACTGGCGCAACCAGAGGAATTGGTAGAGGAATTGCAGAAGTTTTTGCAGCTCAAGGTGCCAAAATTGCATTTACCTATGCAGGTTCTGTAGAAAAAGCCAAAGCTTTAGAAGAAGAACTATCTGCCGTTACCCAGATCAAAGGTTATCAATCAGACGCTTCAGATTATGATGCAGCTCAGAAGTTGGTAGAAGATGTTTTAGCAGAATTTGGTAAAATAGATATATTGGTAAACAACGCTGGAATTACCAGAGATAATTTGATGCTCAGAATGTCAAAAGAAGATTGGGATACCATTATTAAAGTAAACTTAGACTCAGTTTTTAACCTTACCAAAGCTGTAATTAAACCAATGATGAAGGCTAGAGCAGGTTCTATTATCAATATGACTTCGGTGGTTGGCGTAAAAGGAAATGCTGGACAAGCCAATTATGCCGCTTCTAAAGCAGGTGTTATTGGTTTTACAAAATCTGTAGCGCTAGAATTAGGCTCTAGAAATATCCGTTGTAATGCAATCGCTCCAGGTTTTATAGAAACAGAAATGACTGCGATTCTAGACGAAAAAACCGTACAAGGTTGGAGAGACGCTATTCCTCTAAAACGTGGCGGTCAGCCAGAAGATGTTGCCAATGCTTGCGTTTATTTTGGTTCAGAGATGTCTGCCTACATTACAGGGCAGGTTCTCAATGTAGATGGCGGAATGTTGACTTAAAAAATTTAAAATATTTTGGGCGTGTCCCTACGTTTTCCCAGCAGCATAAACCTCATAGATTTTCAGAAAATCTATGAGGTTTTCCATTCCAAAACTTCGGGTCGGGCTGCTACAGGCTACACTTCGTTTCGGTGCTCCGCTTCGCTCCGCACTGCTCCCTTTGGTCGCACCTTCTGCATCCCTCACGCAGAGACTCGCTAGATTTAGAATCACTTTTTAACCCAAATTAATCAGTAGAAAGAAAAAGTCCCGAAGGTACGATTTAATAAAGGATGGGACGAAAGTCCTATTAACATAAAATATAACATTTATAGCTAATTAAAGAAAATTTAGAAAAAATTCCCATCAATGAAAATCAATAATATCACCTATAAAAATCCACTTTTTGTTTTTGCGCTAGAAAAAGAAGCCGGAACAGAATTTCCCCAAGAAAATGTAACTTTTGTAGGCGTAGGAAAGATAAATGCTACCTACAATCTGTTAAAAGCCATTCAAAAACACCATCCAGACCTTATCATCAACCTAGGAACAGCCGGAAGCACAGAGTTTAACAAAGGAAGTGTAGTTTGTTGCACAGAATTCATACAACGTGATATGGAAGTAACTGCCCTTGGTTTTCAAAAATTTGAAACTCCATTTTCTACAGACCCTGTTATTTTAAAATACGGCTTAGAAATAAATAATCTGCCCAAAGGAATCTGCGGAAGCGGAGACCAATTCGAAATGGAACATAAAAATCCAGAATACAATGTGATAGAAATGGAAGCATTTGCTCTAGCCAAAGTTTCTAAAGAAGAAGACATCCCTTTTCTTTGTTTAAAATATATTTCAGATGGAGCAGACGGTGGCGCAGCAGAAGATTGGGTAGAACAAGTAAAATTTGCTGCTTCAGCTTTTAGAAAAATTCTTTTTTAATAAAGAATAAAATCGCGAGTAAAAGCAAATTTGTTATCAAAAGTAAATAAAAAATCCTCTTGATAGAGGATTTAAAATAGTATAATTCAGTGAATTATAATATATGTTATTACTTGTGTTTTGTGGATGCAAAAATACAAATTATTTTTTAACTGTGCAATGTTTTTTTTAATTATTTTATTGATAATCAACACTATTCTAGAAAAAATTCTTTTTTTAAGAAAAATGTAATCAGACAATAAGACCAAAAAAGCCCATTTAATGGGCTTTTTCTATGTTTTTCTATAAATTATTCATTTCCAAATATTTCATTATGTTGCTCCTGAACCCTTATAAAAGTTGTCCTTTTAGAGAGCTCTTTTAGCTGAGAAGCACCTACATAAGTGCAAGTAGAGCGTACACCACCTGTTATGTCTTTCACCGTTTCAGATACAGATCCTTTATATTTTACTTTCACGGTCTTTCCTTCGGAAGCTCTGTATTCTGCTACACCGCCGCTGTGCTTATCCATTGCTGTTTTAGAACTCATTCCGTAGAATAGCCTGTATTTTTTTCCATTTTCTTCTATTAATTCACCGCCACTTTCATCATGACCAGCCAGCATTCCACCAAGCATTACAAAATCTGCTCCGCCACCAAACGCTTTTGCAACATCACCCGGAACTTTGCAACCACCATCACCAATAATATGACCACCCAGACCATGAGCAGCATCTGCACATTCTATAATGGCAGAAAGTTGAGGATAACCTACTCCCGTTTTTACTCGGGTAGTACATACAGAACCAGGGCCAATTCCTACTTTTATAATATCTGCACCAGCCAAAATAAGTTCTTCTACCATTTCGCCAGTTACTACATTACCTGCAATAATGGTTTTATCTGGAAAATCTGCTCTTACTTTTTTCACAAAATTCACAAAATGTTCAGAATAACCATTGGCTACATCTATGCAGATAAAATCTATTTTTGGGAATTTACCTATAATTTGTTTTATTTTTTCTTCGTCTGCATTGCCAGTTCCAGAACTGATGGCAATGTACTGATAGATGCTTTCTGGTGAGTTTTCTAGAAAAGCAGACCATTCTTCTATAGAATAATGTTTATGAATGGCGGTCATTATTTTTTCTGATGCTAGGGCTTTTGCCATTTCAAAAGTTCCTACCGTATCCATATTAGCAGCGATAATAGGAACGCCAGTCCAAGTTTTTTTGGAGTTTCTAAAAGTAAATACTCTCTCTAGACTTACTTGTGAACGAGACTTAAGGGTAGAACGTTTCGGGCGAAACATTACATCTTTGAATCCTAATTTTATTTCGTATTCTATGCGCATTTTGGTAAAAATATATGGGTAAAATTAGGGAAAATTTTTGGAAATCTTGGAATGAAAAAATCCGCATTCTGCGGATTAATATTGTTTATATTTATATGTGAATTAAGAATTGATACTTGTAGAAATTTACGGAGCTTTTCTTTAAAAATCTTGCGATTGAAATCTTTTGAAAAAACCTAATTTCTTACAATAAATTATTGCGTTTTATAAATCATTTATTTTCTTAAAAATACAATTTCTTAAAATTAAATCTTACAATCCAAAAACCACTCCAATTTGTGGAGCAAAACCACTGCTGAAAATACTATTGTTTTCTTTCCAAAGAACGTTGTACATAGCGCCTAATTGCATATATGCATTGTTGCCAACTCTGGTCATATAACCACCTCCTAAATAAAGAGCAGCTTCATCAAAACCGTGTCTTTGTGCTGTAGTTTTATCTTTTTGGTTGATGATATATTCCTGAAATTGTCCGCTTAGATAAAAATTTCTCCCGAAATAGTAATTGGCAAAAGGTCCAATTCCGAAGAGAGTAGAAGAGTAGTAATTTGTGTTTAGAAAGTTAAATCCTGCCAAAATCCCTGCTTCTACATTTTCAGAAATTTTGTAACCAACTCTTGGCGCTACAGAAATGCCAAAGCCAGAATTACTGCCGAAACCGCCAGAAATACCAGCGTTTCCTCCGAAAGTCCATTTAGAATTGCCAATTTGCTTGGAGCCACCAATTTGTGCAGAAATGCCGATAGAGCAGAAGAGAATAAGAGATAGAATTATTTTTTTCATCTTGATGTTTTTAAAAATTTTATATTAATCAAATTTAGTGGAAAAATTGCTAATTTATAGATTTAGTTTCTAATTTTGTAAATTAGAAACGAGCAAAACAAAAGTACAGCAGAATAGCAACCGCAGAAATTTATTTTTTTACAATGCTTATTAGTATGTTTTGCGTTTTCCTACTGAAAGTCAGTCCCTCAAGCCCATTTTAAAAACTTTATCATAAATTTACATAACAAAAATTAATAAAACCATAAAATAACTAATTCATGAAAAAAATTTTAATTTTAAGTACGATAATTCTAAGCGCCTCTTTCAGAGTACATGCACAAACATCTTATATCCAATGGCAAAAAATTTTTGGGGGCATAAGATATGATAAAGCTTATTCTATAAAACAAACAACCGATGGGGGATATATAGTAGCAGGTACTTCCTATTCATATTATGACGACAGATTTGCTGACTATTGGGTGTTAAAATTATCCAGCACAGGCGGTGTCCAATGGTCAAAATTTTTAGGAGGAACGGGTTATGATGAAGCCTATTCCATACAACAAACAACCGATGGGGGTTATATTGTTGCAGGATATACTAGCTCAGTTAATGGAGATGTAATGGGGAATCACGGAAATGAAGATTGTTGGGTGGTAAAACTATCCAGTACGGGTAGTATCCAATGGCAAAAAACTTTAGGAGGAACAAAGGGCGACTGGGCTCGTTCCATACAACAAACAACCGACGGGGGCTATGTAGTAGCAGGAATTACCCAGTCAAACAATGGAGATGTAACTGGGAATCAAGGATATTCTGACTATTGGGTGGTAAAACTATCCAGCACAGGCAATATCCAATGGCAAAAAACTTTAGGGGGCACGAATTATGACTTGGCTCGTTCCATACAACAAACAGCCGATGGGGGTTATATTGTCGCGGGTACATCCAATTCAACCGATGGCAATGTAACGGGGAACCACGGAGGTTATGACAATTGGATAGTAAAATTATCTAGCACAGGCAGCATCCAATGGCAAAAAACTCTTGGGGGGACAGCTGGAGAACAAGCCTATTCTATACAACAAACAATCGATGGGGGCTATATTGTAGCAGGGATTACCCAGTCAAATAACGGAGATGTAACAGGGAATCACGGTGATTATGATAATTGGGTAGTAAAACTATCCAGCACAGGTAGCATCCAATGGCAAAAAGTTTTAGGTGGTACAAGTTTAGATTTTGCCTCTTCAATACAACAAACAACCGACGGGGGCTATGTACTAGCAGGATCTACTCATTCAACCGATGGAGATGTGATCGGGAATCATGGAGATTATGACAATTGGGTAGTAAAACTATCCAGTACAGGCAGCATCCAATGGCAAAAAACTCTTGGGGGAACATCTTATGAAGAAGCCTTTTCTATACAACAAACAACTGATGGGGGTTATATATTAGCTGGAATTACTGGTTCAAACGATGGTGATTTAACGGAATATACAGCAGGATATGATTATTGGGTTGTAAAACTTGCCCCAGAAACGCTCTCTACTCAAGAGAGCAACCTCCAAAACCTCGCACTATTCTACCCCAATCCAACCAAAGACTTCATCATAATTTCAACAGAAGAAGATATTCAATCTATTTCTATTTTAGATATTACAGGAAAACACATTTTTAATGCTAACAAGAAAACAAAAAAAATAGACATATCTAAACTTAAAAAAGGTATGTATTTGATAAAAATAATTACAACAAACGGTGCAATACAAACAGAGAAAATAATTAAAAATTAAATTTTATCTCAACCTCTTTGCTTAAGAGAATAAGTTTTTGAAAATTATTGTTTTAAAAAACTATAGAAAACTGAATATAAAAATAGTATAGAGAATAAAAGTTTTTTCATCTGTTTTTATTTTTTTGAATATCAATTTCTTTGTAAATGTATAAAAAATGTAAATGTGCGAAAAGTAGGAACAAAAACTAAGCCAGTTTATAGCCCCGATGGAAGCATTGTTTGAGCTCTTTTTATAATTTTCTCTGAAAATGGGTTGAGGTTAGGAGAAAATTTTAAAAAAGCGAGTGCGTACAGCGGGACTGTGCGTGATAGAATTTCTAAATGTCTTGCTTCTAAAAAATTATAAAATTATTGTTGTAATTTTGCGACATCAAAACTAAGGACTCCCGTGAAGAGTCTCGTAAAATTGAATAAAATGAAAATAGTAGTTGGACTTTCTGGTGGCGTAGATTCTAGCGTAGCCGCCTATTTATTACAAAAACAAGGGCACGAAGTTATCGGGCTTTTTATGCGAAATTGGAACGATGCTTCCGTAACTTTAGAAGACGAATGTCCTTGGATTGAAGACAGTAATGATGCCCTTTTAGTAGCAAAAAAACTCGGAATTCCTTTTCAAGTGATTGATATGAGCGAACTCTACAAAGAAAGAATTGTAGATTATATGTTTGCAGAATACGAAAAAGGTAGAACTCCCAATCCTGATGTTCTCTGTAACCGAGAAGTAAAATTCGATGTTTTTCTAGAAACTGCTCTTTCACTAGGTGCAGATAAAGTAGCAACAGGACATTACGCCAGATTAGATTCTTTTACCAATGAAAATGGGGAAGAGGTGTATCAACTTTTAGCTGGGAAAGATAATAACAAAGACCAAAGTTATTTCTTGTGTCAACTGAACCAAAAGCAGCTTTCCAAAGCACTTTTCCCGATTGGTGAGCTTACCAAACCAGAAGTAAGAGAAATTGCCAGAGAAATGGAATTGGCAACCGCAGATAAAAAAGACTCTCAAGGTCTTTGTTTCATCGGGAAAGTAAGTTTGCCGACTTTTCTTCAGCAACAATTAAAAGCTAAAGAAGGTGAAATTGTAGAAATTTTTGAAGATTTTGCCGAATTTCACAAAGAAAAACCTGAATTTTCTTCAAAATTAGAAGAGTTAGAATATTTGTCTGCAAAAATCCATTACAAAAAATCTGACGGAAAAGTGATTGGCAAACATCAAGGTGCACAATTTTATACGATTGGTCAAAGCAAAGGTTTAGGAATTGGTGGTCATAAAGAATCTTGTTTCTTGATTTCCAGAGATATGGAAAATAATTTGGTGTATGTAGGAGAAGGGAGAAATTTCCCAGGACTATTTAGAAAAGCTCTTAAAATTGATAATTCAGAAGTGCATTGGGTTCGAGAAGATTTGCGTTTAAAAAACGGAGAATCTGTGGAAGTTTTGGCGAGAATCAGATACAGACAACCTTTAGAAAAAGCTACACTTTATCAATTTGAGGAAGGATTTTTTATAGAATTTGAAAATCCACAATCCGCCATTGCAGAAGGACAATTTGCAGCTTGGTATGTTGGCGAAGAACTTTTGGGAAGTGGAGTTATCAGTTGAAAATGGATAATTGAAAATTGAAAATGATGAGAAAACATTTCTTTATTTTATTGTTATTTATTTCAACTTTTGCTTATTCTCAAAAGTTTTTGTTAGGGAAGTACGTGAGTGAAGAACCAAGTACAAGTTGTTTTATAGAACTTACATTATTTGAAAAAAATAAGAAAATCTGGTTTCGTCTTAAAACAAATAATAGAAATATCGTCGGTAAAGCAAAAATATCAAAAGATGAGGGATTGTATTACGTTACTTTACCAATAGAATGGACAGAATATGAAGGAGATATTTCAAGAAATTCTGAAACTGTTGATATGTCAAAGTCAAAACCTTTTGGAATTCAATTTATGTATGATAATAAAGGATTAGTATTGCAAAATACTGGTAATGCAATGAATTACTATGTAAAAGTTGGTGAATGTGATGAAAAATATATTCACCTAAAAAGAGAATAGAAAGGTTTTAAAAAATAGAAATATACGGAGTAGTCTAAAATAGGTTGCTTTTTTATGTTACAAATATTAATATCTGTAAGTAAGAGCAATAAATTAACATCATCTATTGTTATATAAACAGATGTTTAAAATCTGCACCATGAATTACAACGAACTCTATGAAATTTTAAAAGAAAACTTTGAAAAAGAAGAAAATTTCAAGACCATTGAAGACTTAAATGTAACGATAGAAACCATTCATTTTCATTCAAAAAAAGCAGATTTACTCAATGGTTCTTTTTCTACCACTTCTTGTGAAAAACACCAAAGACATTTCAAAGAAAATAATGAAAATCAAACGATTTATGGCTTTTCAAGTATTGATGTGAAAGATTTTGAAATCGAAAGAAATAAGCATTTTGACTATTATATTCTAAAAAGAGCGGACGTAGAAATTGCAGAAGGAACTATTATCTTTTTCCACGGATTGAATGAGAAAAAATGGGACAAATATTTACCTTGGGCTTATGAATTGGCTCAAAAAACCAAAAAAGCCATCATTCTTTTCCCAATTGCATTTCACATGAACAGAGCCGAAGAAATCTGGAGTGATAGACATGCAATGCTAGAAATAGCGCAATTCAGACAAAAAAAATATCCCGAAAATACCAATTGCTCTTTTGTAAATGCTGCGATAAGTTCGCGCTTAGAAGCGCATCCTCAGAGAATTTTTTGGTCTGGTTTTCAGACGTATTCAGATGTAATACAAGTCGTGAAAGATATTAGAAATCAGAAAATTAAAAGCATTTCTCCAGAAACTTCTATCGATTTGTTCGGGTATTCTATAGGTTCATTTTTGTCGATGATTCTAAAAATGGCAGATCCTGAAGGAATTTTTGAAAATTCAAAACTTTTTTGCTTCTGTGGTGGAATGACGATTGATAGAATGTTCCCGATTTCTAAATACATTATGGATGCAAAAGCTGCTATAAAAATGCAAACGGTTTTTGCAGAATTACTGAGTTCTGATTTCCAGTCAGATGAAAGATTAGGACATTTTCAGGACGAAAAATTGCATCCGCAGGAAAGTTGGTTCAAAATGATGTTGAGGTACAATTATTTTCAAAAAGAAAGAGAAGAGAGAATTAAAAACCTGCACCATCAAATAAAACTCTATGTTCTTGAAAAAGATGAAGTTGCGCCACCAATAGAAGCACTCAATACTTTGCAAGGTGGTTACAGAAATATAAAAACTGAGGTAGAAATTCAGGATTTTCCGTATGAATATTCACATATGGTTCCGTTTCCTTTAACCAATAAAATTCAGAAAGAGGTAACGAAAGCTTTTCAGCATTTTATTAATTCTGCGAGTGAGTTTTATAATGGTTGATAATTCAATAGTTATCTTTATGATGTAAAAATATTTTTTGAGAAAGATTATTAATTTTTTTGTGGTCAATATTTAATTCATCCCATGTTTTTATATAATTGTTTAATGCTAAAATGATTATTTTAATACTATTAATTAAATATTTAATAAGTGAAGATTCATTTTCTTTCATATTTAAACCTCTAAATAAAAGTTTGTTCGTGAAAATTCCAAAATGTTCAAATTTTGAAAATGTATCATAAAGATTATAAGAGATTTTAAGAATATCATATTTTGGATTATTTTGATTAGGGTTAGAAAATATTTCTTTCATAATTTTATTAGTATTGAACTCTTCATTATAAACTAAATCTCCCTTTTCATCAAATAATTGAGGAGCTATATTAACAAGTGCTTTTTTAACATAAGCCTCACTGTGATTATTTATATTTTTTTCTAAAAATAAATTGGTTTTACTTAACTTATATTTAAGATGGTCACTGTAAATAGTTTTAATCCAGTATTTTTCATCAAAATTAGGATCTAATTTCGATTTATAAAATAGACATTCTGTAGTGATAATGTCATTTATTATAGCTCGGAAATTTATAAAAAGAGGTATGTGATATTCAGGATGAGAATAAAAAGCACGTATAAAAATATTTGAACCTTCTAATGTAAATAGTATTTTTTGGACAATTACTAAGTAATAACTTTCTTTTTCCGTTTTGTATTTCTCAGAATTAACAATTTTTTCTATAATATTCTTTTTAAAAAAGTAAATATACTTGAGTATATCAGAGGAATATTCAGCAGTATTAATTTTATTATTATCCATAGTTCCAAATTATTTGTCACTTCACCAACCAATCTTTAAAATCTTTCACACGTTCTCTGCTAACTGTAATTTCTTCGGAAGGTTGAGCTTGTAATTCCACTTTATAATATGGTGAAGTATGAATGTTTTTAATACAATCTGAACTGATAATAAACTGTCTATTCACGCGGAAAAATGTCTTTTCGTCCAAAACTTCTTCCAGTTCATCTAGCGTAAAATCTGTAGGGAAACTACGCTCCAAAGTCTGCGCATAAACAATTTTATTTTCAGAGTAGAAACAGCATATTTCTTCGGTTTTTATCACCTTCAAATTATACCCAATTTTCACCAAAATTCTAGACAATTTCGGTTGCTCTTCTTTAATTAAAGATTTCATTTCTAGAGCATTGTGTGTTTCTTCGGAAGGTAAAAAACTTTTGAATTTTTCTATGGATTTTGCCAAATCTTCTTCGGAAATTGGTTTCAACAGATAATCAATAGAATTTAATTTGAATGCTTTCAACGTGTATTGATCAAAAGCGGTAGTATAAATAATGAAACTTTTGGTTGGGATTTTTTCAAAAATATCAAAAGACAAACCGTCTCCCAAAACGATGTCTGAAAATATCAATTTTGGGTGCTCGTTTTCACTAAACCAATCTACTGCTTCTTCTACAGAATGCAATGTTGCAACCAATTGTAAATCAGTAAAATTACTTATTAGTCTTTCTAGTTTTCTTGCTGCTGGTTTTTCGTCTTCTATGATAATTGTTCTAATCATTTTTCAATGGTTTGGAATGGTTTTATGTTTTACTACCCCGTCAAAATTTTCTAAAAAAGTTATACGATGAAGAAAATTTTGCCACCCCTTCTTTTAGAAGGGGAATTTTTATGATTGGTTTTTATTTTTTTCCATTAATTCTCGGATTTTCCTTTCCTCCCAGTTTTTTCCGAGGAAAAAGTTAGGCAAAAATACAGATAAACCGTGGGATGCTAAACCTATCCCCCAAAAGAAAGTTCCCCAGAAATTTTTGAATTCAAAATTACCAGTTTTTTGGTGGTTGATGAAGATAAGAAGAATATTTACCAATACGAAAACCAATGTGTGTATGTAAAATCCTTTGATTTGTTTGATGCGCTTTTTGGCTTGTAAATATTTGATATTGTCTTTGTTATAATTTTCCATTTTGATTGTTTTTAAGGTTTTTTTCAATCATTTTTCTTTCCCAATCGTAATCAAAAACAAAAAGTTTTACAGCTTTTACTGCCAAGATGATTCCCCAAATCCAGAAAATAATAGAAACTCTCCCGAATCCAAAATTAAATTCATTAAACTGAAATATATTTTCTCTGTTGAGAAATAAAAATAAAATACAGAAAACCAATACATTAATTCCGAATTTTCTGATTTTTGCTACATGTTCTTTTGCAGCTTCATATTTCATTTTGTCTATATCTTGATGTTCCATCACTATTTATTTTTGAGTTGTTTATCCATTAATTGTTTTGTTTTTCTTTCTTCCCAATGGT
Source organism: Flavobacteriales bacterium UBA1937 (assembly GCA_002337005.1). GTDB lineage: Bacteria > Bacteroidota > Bacteroidia > Flavobacteriales > Weeksellaceae > Cloacibacterium. The sequence continues at coordinate 46,621 of DDFD01000073.1, forward strand.
AAAAATATGGCACAAACAGGTAAATGCCGTAACCGATGAGAAAAATAGCCCAAGAAATAACCATCCATACGGTATAATTTCTTGCAATATCAAATAGGTTTCCTGCGTAATTTTTTCTTACAATTAAGTAACCTACAATTAGAAATCCCAGAACCATATAATAGTACGTTTTGATTTCTTTGACTCTTTTTTCTGCTTTTTTGTAAGCAATATTTTTGTTAGAATTTTCTTGATTTTCCATTTTCTTTGTTTTTTTTTCGGAATGAAACCTGAGGTATAAATCGGTCGTTCCTACGGAACTCTCCGACAAATTACTTCCATTTATTAGCGTCTTTTTCTTCTTTTTCCAAATATTTTTTAATTTGTCTTTCTTCCCAATCTTTACCAATTCCGAAAACTTGAAAAGCGTGTGCTGCCACACCAATTCCCCAACCTAACATTGGCCAAAATGCCCAATAATATTCTGGAGAAGTCTTCCAATTGATAAAGAATAAAAACGGGATAAAAATACAATATGAGATTAGATTTCCGTAGAAACCTTTCAGTTCTTCTACTCTTTTGGCAGCTTTTTCGTATGCCAATTGTTCTTCGGTTGGTGAATATGGACTCATAGCTTTTATTTTTTCTTTTAAAATAGGGAGTTTTACTCTGAAAAAATCTTCGGATTTTTCTACAAAAACATTTCTGTTGGTTAATAAATTATATCTGGATACAATATTTGCCAAGCCTACTCCGGTTGATTTATTAGGTAATTCTCTGGTTTGTAAATTATTTTCGATGATAAGATTTCCGTTTTCTACAAACATTTTGATATTCAAAGGTTTGGAAGACGTCGCAAAATTGTGTTTGATAGAATTTTCTAGCAATAATTGCAGAGAAAGTGGAACTACAAAACCTTTTTTGTCTTCGTCTGAAATGTTGAATTCAAAAGTTACAGCATCTTCAAACCGGGTTTTCAACAATTCACAATAGGTCTTTGCAAAATCTATTTCTTCTTCTACCGAAACCAATTCTTTGTCTTTTTGTTCGAGAACATATCTGTAAATCTTTGACATTGAGTTGGTAAACTGTTGCGCTTGTTTCGGATTTTCTTCAATTAAAGAATCTAAAACATTCAAAGAATTGAATAAAAAATGCGGATCTAATTGGTTTTTAAGACTTTCGAATTGTGCGTTTGCCGATTTGGCGATGAGTTTTTGTTCTACTACTTCTTTTTTTGCGTTTTGTTTCATGGCGAGCATAAAACCTCTAGCGTGACCAATTGCAGCAATAAGAAGAGAAAAGTTGATAAAAAACCAATTGAGAAAATTAAGATCTCCGCTGAAGAATTTTTCTTGACTTTTGCCTTGTATCAAAACGAAATTGATATAATTGCAAGCATAAACAAGAATGATATTGAGAAGCAAAGTTCCTACTACCGCAGCGATGGTTCTTTGTTTGGTTTGTTCTGTCCAAGAGAATTTAGAATCTAGATATTCGTTAAGATAGCTATTTCCTAACCCAATACAGAAGGTGTACATTGCAGAAATTAAAAAATATAATAGGTATCTCTGTATGGTTTTATCTCCGCCATCTATCATAAAAATAAAAACACTTATGATTAAATTGATATACAGTAGATTAAGTGCATTATTTTTTAATTTTTCTAGATTCATTATTTCTAAATTATAGGATTTATGAAAATTATTTGTTCATATATTCTTGGATTTTTCTTTCTTCCCAATTTCTGCCCATAATAAAATCTGGTGCAAAAACAGATAAAGCATGAGCCAGTAATCCAAACCCCCAAAAAAGAGCGGTCATATAACCATCTGCATCTGCAAAACCCTTGCTAGAATCTATGCTATTGGCAACAATGATAAAAAGGTTTACACAAATATAAACAATCGCGTGAATGTAAAAACCTTTTACTCTTTTTACTTTTCTTTGAGCCATTTCTAATTTGCTGTTTGGTGTGTTGTAAGTTTCCATTTTTTTTAAGTTTTTAAAATTAATATTTTGTGATTGTGTAGATGTTTTAATTTCTTGATGTAAAGGTATTGTAGTATAAGGTGTTTTCAAATTTTATATAACCGAACGGTATTTTTTTTAGACTGAATGGTAAAAACTTGTTTCTATTTTAAAAATTCATTCACTTTATTAATGATTACATCAGGATTAATGATTAATGCATTGATGTGAGCACCACTGTATTCTAAGAAATATTTCGGTTCGGCAGCCGCTTCGAAAAGTTCTTTTCCTAAGGCATATGGAATATCTTTATCTTCTTTGCTATGAATTAAAATTTTAGGAACCGAAACCAGTTTTATATCTTCTTTAGCAGAATAGGGCGCAATTAAATATTTCTGAATGACCTCTTTAGCTTCTGGTTTATAACTGCAAGCTAAATCTGTAATAGATGTAAAAGCTCCGTCTAGAATAAGCATAGAAATATCTTTCGTATTTTCTTTAGCTAAATGTGTGGCAATTTGTGTTCCCATAGATTGTCCATAAATAATAATTTTGGTGTTTTTGATTTCTTTTCTGTCTTTTAGATAATTAAAAAATTGCTGTCCGTCTTTAGCAATATTAAGATGAGTAGGTGTTCCAGAAGATTTTCCATAACCTCTGAAATCTACCATTATCACTTGATAGTTGGCATTAAGAAAAGGAGTTGCCATTTTTTGGAAATAAGTAACGTTTCCGCCAGCTCCGTGTAAAAATACCAACGTAGCTTTAGGATTTTCCTTTTTGAAAAAAATACCTGTGATAGAATCTTGTTCTGCTTTTAAAGTAAATTCTTCGTGAGGAAGGCTGATAGGATTGATGGTTTTATTTGGGAAATAAAATTTATCATCCATTTGTGCATTTGCAAATTGTAAGAAGAAAGTAGTGATGAGTAATAATAGTTTTGTTTTCATAATTTTTAAATTTTAAAGATTGTTTCTTGATTTTTAGTAATTGTTTAAATTTCTTTGATGTAAAGGTATTGCAGCAGAGTAAGTCTCCCAATTATATATAACCGAACGGTAACTTTTTTGTACCGAACTGTATTTTCAAGGGTTCCCCTCTTTCAGAGGGGTGGCTGAGCGAAGCGAAGTCGGGGTGTCAAAAAAAACCCTTTCTGCGTTTGGAACGCAAAAAGGGTTGTAAAAAAATCTAATTGATAGTTTATTTTGCCTGAGAGATAAAATAATTCGCTTCGCCTTGTCCCCAATTTGGGTCAACAGAAGATTTTATTTTGTAGGTTTTGAATTGTTCTAAAGCTTTCTTGAAAAGTTCAATTCCTTTGGTTTTACTTCCCCCGAATTGTTCTGGAGTGTAATATAAATCTTCGGCTTCTAAAATAGAAATTCTAGGATTTTCTGGATCTAGTTTTTTGGCTTCGTTTAGAGCAACCTGTGCAGCTTGACCTTCGGTTTGCCATCTTTCCATAGGATTTACCATCATTTTCAATCCGTGGTTCATTTTTTTCAAAAGAAAAATTTCTGCGTTATTTGGCGAAAGCGCTTCAGCTTTATCAATGTAATTTTGAGCTTCTTTTGCTATATCATCTAATTGAGCTACTTGATCTTTTTGCATAAGCTCTCTTCCTTTTTTGATGATAGAAAGAGCGGCATAATAATACGGTTGCCAAAGTGTTTTTTCTTTGTTGCCAATTCTTGCAAAATCATTGGCTTGAGCGGTGTAATCATCAGGTTTAGCTTTTGGCATTTCAATGGTTTGAACCTTCGGTAACATTGCTTTTTCGTAAGCAGTTTGTGCAAAGCTGTAAGTTGCTGTAAATGTGATTGCAAGGGCTAAAATTGTTTTTTGTAAAGTTTTCATATTAAATATTTTTTATTTGTTTAAATTTTATGGTTCAAAGATATGTTGATAGTTGTGTTTTTAAAATTTTAGTTCACCGAACGGTCGTTTTTCTTGACTGAATTGTTTTTACTACCCCGTCAAAATTTTCTTTTTGGAAAATTTTGCCACCCCTTCTACAGAAGGGGAATTTTTACAGGCTACTTATAAATTATTATTAATCGCTTCTTGTGTTTTATCTGTTCCAAAGCTGATAAACCAACCTACAAAAACAAAGGTATTAACTGGTGGTTTTATGGCAGAAGAACGCATTCCGTCACTAGAAAAATTATAACCATAAATGTTTTTAGTTCCTAAAACATTGTTGATAGCCAAGACAAAAACCGAGAAAGATTTTGCATCTTTTTTACCTATACTTGGCACGTAATTTACACTGAAATTCAATACGTTGTAATCTTTTACTTGTCCTTGGTTTTTAAGAACGGTATTTCCGTTTTCTTCTACAAAATTGTAATAAGGTCTTCCAGAATTGTAGTTGTAAGAAAGATTAAACCCAGTTTTCCATTCTGTGATAAATTTTTTAGCAACGATAGAAACGGTGTGTTTTGCAGCAAAATTAGGGAAGAGAGGCTGGTTGTAGTTCAAATATTCTCTTTTAGAATCTAGATATGAGTAAGAAATCCAATAATCAATATTTTTTAAAGTTTTTTTATCTCTCCAGAAAAGCTCAATTCCTTTTGCGTAACCGCTTCCGTTGTTATTAATTGCCACAGGTCTGTATAGATTGGTAGAGGTTTTTAGTAAATCTTCATATTTTTTGTAAAAAGTTTCTAATCTTAGACTTCTTCCTTCTACGTTTCTTTGAACTTGAAAAATATAATGATCAGCTCTTTGATAATTTGGGTTATAGTTGGCATCAAAATATTTACTTTCTGGATTTTGGTAAAAAATACCATAAGCTAGTGAACCTGTCCATTCTTTTGAAATTCTGTAACCTAAAGCAAATCTCGGGGAGAAATTCCATTGTTTGATGGCGTCTGAATGTTCTGCTCTTGCACCTACTTGAACAGATAAATTATTATTGATTCCTAGATTAGTCTCTGCAAACAATGAGGTGATTTTGTCTTTGAAAATATAATTATCATTGGCAATAGAAACCCACGTTTTCTCATTAGAGTCATTAAATTCTACACCAGCCTTAATGTTAGAGATTTTATATAATTTTCTTTCGATTACTGCTTTTGCGTTGAAATAGTTTCCTTTAGAATCTAAGTCATAATTAAAAACACCTGAACCATTTTTTTCATTTTTAAAGTTCAAAATGTTTTGATTAAAGGTGTAAGAAGTACCTAAACTTAGCGTGTATTTTCCAAATTTTTCTCTGTAAGAAAGCGAATGAAAGGTGTTTTTACCTTTTTGATTAATTTTATTGGTATCCGCATAATCTTCTAGACTCGGCATTGCCAATTTCATAGAACTGCCATCATAACTACCATAATATTTTATAAATCCGCCGCCTTTTGTTTTAATTCTAAAATTTCCGTTACCACCAATACTTTGTGGAGCTTTTTCGAAATCTGTATTAAAATTAAGAATTTTTTGCATCAATTCTAAGTTAGAATATCCTAAAGAAGCACCAAAAGAATGTGTGCGCTCTTTATTAACCTGCTGAATGGTACCACTTGCAAAAATGGGAGAAATTCCAAAATCTGCAGAATTTCTTTCTGGCAAATCGATACTTTCTAAAGCTAAAATTCCTGATAATGCTTGTCCGTACAGAGCAGAATATCCACCACTAGAAAAAACATTTCCTTTAAAAAGAGTAGTGTTCAGTCTATCCATTGCTTTAATTCCCGGAACAGAATTGCCAAAGTAATTATTGACCAAATTTCCATCCATAAAAAATTTGGTTTCTGTTCCTGTTCCTCCTCTCACAAAAAGACCTTCAGATTCTCCTACTTTTTGAACGCCTGGTTGTGTTTCTAAAAATGAGGTGATTTGAGCATTAGAACCAGCGGTAGTGAGAACATCCATTGGTGTGAAAAGCGCTGAAGCACGTTTTTTATCACTGGATTCCATACTTCCTGCGGAAATAACGACAGCATCTATTTCGTTCACCGATTCTTTTAGTTCAGCATTTATTACTATATTTTTATTCTCTAAAATAATATCTTTTTCTATTTCTATAAATTTAGGATGAGAGAAAACCAATGTTTGATTTCCTTTTTCTGATGTTTCGAATTTGTAGTTTCCGGCATCATCTGTGGTAGCTCCATCATAGGTGTTCTTCAAAGTTACAGAAACTTCTTTTAGCGGTTTTCCGTGCTTTCCTATAACTTTCCCAGAAATGGTGATTTGTGAAAATAAAGTTAGAGATAAGATAAAAGTAAAAGCAAAGGTTAAAATACGAGTTTGCATAATTGTTTGTTTTTGATGGAGCAAAGGTATTTTAGCTTCATTTTGAAATGAAATAAGTTTTACCGAACCGTAAAAAATAGAAACCGAATGGTAATTTTTTGATTTTTTTTAACACCCCGACTTCGCTTTGCTCAGCCACCCCTCTGAAAGAGGGGAATTCTTCTAATCAATTTTAGAACGAAGGATAATTTAATTTTCAGAGGTCACAAGATAACTTCATATCTTCAAATTCTAGTTTTAAAAGGTTTTTCAGTTGTTTTTTTAAACTGATTCAGCAGATGAATGGATGCTGAATTTTATATCTGCAAAATCGGCTCAATCAGCGAGAGATTAAAGTTTTTTTGATAGGTAATTAAGTTACGACTTCTGTTAATTTTTTAAAATTCAGTTTTCTAAAGTATCGGAATACAAAAATCTACGTTGCATTTTTTTTCAGGATGTTCTTGGTAATTATTATGGTAAATTTCATAAGGATTGGTTCTTCTGTATTGATAACCGTTTTCATTCATCCATAGAAAAAGACCTTGCCAAGCTTTTTCAAATTCCTGAATGCCAATAAAGAAGCTTCCTACGATGTATTTTCCTTTTGGCAGAGTCTCAGCAAATATTTCTCCTTCATTTTTAATAGGCTCATCAAGTAACATACATGCATGAATTCTCACTTTATCTGGTGCAGTTACCTTGAAACTATCGTGATATACAGAAATCATTTTCACGTTTTCTCTTGGGAAAATATTTTTAGAAATTGCCCAAGAAATTAATTTATGATAAGCTTTTTCCACATTCTGTATGCCTATGCTCAGTACAGATGCTATGTGCATTTCGGGCATTTCTTTTACCTCAATTTTTGCGTTGGTTTCCATAAAATTTTTCATTTGATTAAGGTGGTAAAGATATTGCTGAAAAACGACTTCTTTTTGTCCGTTATTGCTATTAATTGGTAAAATCTTGCTGAATTTTTCGGGCGTATTTTTCCTAAAAACAGAAGGGGAAACACCGAAATGTTTTTTAAAAATCTTGCTAAAAGTAGAATGGCTTTTGAAGCCAACTTCTGAGAAAATATCTTCTATAGATTTCTGTTTTTGATGAGAAAGCATCATCGCAGATTTTTCTAATCTTTTTCTGGTGATGTATTCTTGCAAGGTTTCGCCGATGATTCCTCGGAAAATTCTATGAAAATGAAATGCAGAATAAGCGCCAATTTCTGCTAGTTTTTCTAGAGAAAGATCGTCTTGTAAATTTTGATCAATATGATTTAAAACTTTTCTTATTCTTTTTAAATGTTCTTCGGAAGTCAATTTTTTGTTTTTTACAAATATATAAGTTCTTTCTATTCAAAAATGGTCTAATCTTGCGAAAAATAAAAGCTCGAGAATAGTTCTCGAGCTTCCACAAAAATTTAGTTTGATATGAAGAAAGTGAATTTTATTTTTTAGTTTTTGGTTGAGGTAATTCTATGGTATTATCTGTGGCAGCATAGAAATCTTTCAACATTTTTTCTTGGTCTTTTAACATTTCGCCTACAGTTTTATCACTACCGGGCATTTTTACACTTAATCTATCCTGAGGAATCTGTCCTCTAATTGATGCTAAAGGATCTTTTTTATATGTTTCGAAAGACGATTCAAACTTATCTCTAGAGATTACATTAATGTCATTTTTACCTCCAAATTGAGCCTGAAGTTTTTCGCTGTAAGAATATTCTTCAAATTCTTTTAGTTTTTTATTAGCAGTAAGAACCCAAGAATAATTTTTATCAGCATCTTCTATTTTTACAATTAGACCTGGTAAACCAGAGAATTTATAAGGGCCATCAGGAAAAGGAATGGCTTCTGTAAACCAAGCCGTCCATTTTCTGCCGCCAAATTCTGTAGTTGCTTTTTGAGCTTCATAATCTCCAATTTTTTGTTTTTCGTTGGTGATTTGCCAGTTAAATTTTGGCTCTTCCTCGTATCCAAAAACAGAATTTAGCATTCTTTCGTTGAAGTTAACCTTCATACTAGGATATTCTTTGATTACCTTAAAAGCAAATTTTGGTTGTTGGAAAGATTTAGAAATATCCTTAAACATACCTGCTTTCATCATTTTATCTACTTCTATTTTAATGAGAGAATCTTGTGATACAGTAAGATAATCTTTATAGATAGACTTTTTATCCGAAATGTCTAGTATAGCAACCGCTTTTTGTAAAGAATCTACTTTTTGTTTTGGTTTGTAAGTCAATTCGTAGAAAAATCGATTGGCAGTAGTTTGTGCACTGGCAAACGCCACTAAAAATAATAAAGCAAAGCTTAAAGATTTATACAATTTCATTTTATTTAATGTTTTCTTAATTAGTAAGACTTTTGAAAAAATGTTACAAAAACAAAAAAAAATTTTTCATCAAAAAACTTTCGCAGAGAGTTTAATTTATAATTTTGTGAGAAATAGAAATTGAAAATGAAAACATTACGAAACGCAGTGATTGGCATTTTTGCAGGATTAAGTCTAATGATAAGTTGTAAAAAATCTGATATTGCCTTGCCAAAATCCGAAGCCAATATAGACAGCATCGCCTCTAAATATTATGAAGGTTACCTTAAAATGTATCCGCTAGAAGCTACTATGCAAGGCGATTCTAGATATAATGATTTGCTTTCTAATAATATAAGTAATGAGTTTATTTCTAAAGAAATAGAATTCTACACCGAAACTCAAAAAAAATTAAAATCAATAGAGTATGATAATTTGTCTGATGAACAAAAAACGGTGTATGATGTTCTAGATTATACACTGAAAGACAAAATAGAGCGTTATGCCTACCATCCTGAATTGTTGCCTTTCAGTCAGTTTGAAGGATTGCCGCTAGATTTTCCGCTATTAGGAAGTGCCGAAGGAAATCAACCTTTTAAAACAACCAAAGATTATGACAATTGGTTAAAAAGAATAGACGCTTTCGTAATTTGGATGAATACAGCGGAAAAAAATTTCAGAGAAGGAATGAAACAAAACGTAGTTCTTCCGAAAAAATTGGTAGTTAAAATGATTCCTCAAATGCACAGCGAAGAAATTATTTCTGAAAATTTTGAGAAAAATATTTTTTACGGACCAATTAAAAAAATGCCAAAAAATTTCTCTGAAAAAGATAAAGAAAAATACACTAAGTTGTACCAAGAAGCCATCAAAACAAAAATTATCCCTATTTACCAAAAAATGGGCGATTTTCTAGAAAAAGAATATTTGCCAAAAGCCAGAAACACAGACGGAATAAATGCTATACCGAACGGAAAAAATACCTATGAGTTTTTAGCTCAATCTTGGACAACTACCCATCTAAAACCTGAACAAATCAATAAAATAGGAGTAGAACAAGTAGCTATGCTAAGAGCCGAAATGGAAAAGGTGAAAACACAATTAGGTTTCAAAGGAAGTTTAGAACAATTCTTAACCAGCCTGAAAACCGATAAAAAAGCAATGCCATATAAAACACCAGAAGAAGTAATTGCCGCTTTTAATGAAATTTTGAAAAAAATAGAACCGAAATTGCCTTCAATGTTCAGTAAATTCCCGAAAACACCTTTCGAAATCAGAAGAACAGAAAAATTTAGAGAAGCCAGTGCAAGCGCAGAATACAAACAAGGTTCGGCAGACGGAAAACGCCCAGGGATTTTCTACACACCAATTCCTGATGCTACCAAATACAATGTAACCAATGGTTTTGAATCTCTTTTCTTACATGAAGCAATTCCAGGACATCATTACCAAGTTTCGCTGCAACAAGAAAACACACAAATTCCTAAGTTTATGAGATTTGGTTGGTTTGGAGCTTATGGTGAAGGTTGGGCTCATTATTGTGAAACACTCGGTCCAGAGTTTGGACTTTACACAGATCCTTATCAAAAAATGGGATATTTAAGTGACCAGATGTTGCGTGCAGTTCGTTTGGTAGTTGATACAGGAATTCACACAGGAAAAATGACCAGAGAAGATGCCATTAAATATTATCTGAGCAATATTTCTGATTCCGAAGAAGGCGCTACTGCTGCTATTGAACGTTATATGGCAATTCCCGGACAAGCGTTAGGTTATAAAATTGGTTCTCTTAAAATTTTAGAATTAAGAGCAAAATATCAAAAACAACTCGGGAAAAAATTTAACTTGGCGAAATTTCACGATGAAATTTTGAATCAAGGTTGTCTTCCGTTGTCTGTTTTAGAAAGAAAAATGGAACTTTGGGCGAAAAAACAGTAAGTTCTTAGAAGGGTTCCCCTCTTTCAGAGGGGTGGCTGAGCGAAGCGAAGTCGGGGTGTCAAAAAAGAAAAAAATGGAAGCAATCAGAATAATTAAGTTCAAAGACCAAAATATTAGAAAAAGACTCATAGAAAATCTTCCATATAATCCGAGGTTGAAGGAATTTGCTAAAAATCTAAGAAAATCCAAAAATCTGGCAGAAGTTCTTTTTTGGAACGAGGTGAAATCAAAAAAATTCTATTCATTAGATTTTGATAGACAAAGAGTTATTGATAATTATATTGTAGATTTTTATGTGAAAAGTCTTGGTTTGGTAATAGAAATTGATGGTTGGTATCACGAATTTAAAAAAGATAAAGACGAAGTAAGACAAAAATACTTAGAAAGTTTAGGAATCAAATTTTTTCGGGTTTCGGATTTTGATGTAAAGAAAAATATGGTGCTTGCACTACAAGATTTAGAAAATTTTATTCTTGAAAATTATAAGTTATAAAAATTTTGCGCTACTTTTTTGACACCCCGTCATTCGTAAACGAATGACACCCCTCTGAAAGAGGGGAACCCTTCTAACAACATTATTCCTTAAAAAGCATCTTCGTAATATAATCTCGCTCCTGATTTCCACGAGCGGGAGAATATTCTCTTCCGTAGAAAATAATCTGAAGATGAAGTTTATTCCAAGTTTCTTTTGGGAAAAGTTTTTTAGCATCGTTTTCGGTTTGTACCACGTTTTTACCTTCGGTTAATTTCCATTGTTTCATGAGTCTATGAATGTGAGTATCCACAGGAAAAGCAGGAAAACCAAAAGCCTGACTCATCACTACAGAAGCTGTTTTGTGACCAACTCCTGCTAGATTTTCTAAATCTTCAAAAGTAGCGGGAACTTCGCCATTGTGTTTTTCTAGAAGTTGATTGGCCATCAATTTTAGATTTTTGGCTTTGGTGGTAGAAAGTCCGATTTCTTTAATTAATTCCTTGATTTCGGATTCTTCCAAAGCAGCCATTTTTTGTGGATTTGGTGCTACAGAAAAAAGTTTTGGCGTTACTTCGTTTACCTTTTTATCGGTAGTTTGAGCAGAGAGCGCTACGGCAACTAAAAGTTCATACGCATTTTTATGATGTAACGGGATAGGAACTTTTGGATAGATTTTTTCTAACTCCGTCATTACTATTTTTGCACGCTCTTTCTTGGTCATTTTCTGTAAATTTGAACAAAAATACTAAAAAGTTGGAAGAAGAAAGTCCAAAGTCGGAAGATGAAGCTCGAAACTTAAAAAAACGAAATAAAAAATATAATTATGCTAAAAATAGGTGAAAAACTTCCTGAATTTCAGGTGGAAAATCAAGATGGAAATTTGGTGAAATCTTCGGATTTTAAAGGGAAAAAATTAGTGGTTTTCTTTTATCCAAAAGCCAATACGCCAGGTTGTACCGCAGAAGCGTGCAATTTAAATGAAAACATAGAATATCTTACCAAGCAAGGTTTTACTATTCTTGGGATTTCCGCAGATTCTGTGAAGTTACAGAAAAAATTTCACACAAAATTTGGTTTCAAATATGATTTATTGGCAGACGAAACCCACGAAATTTGCAAAAAATTCGGAGTTTGGCAGCTCAAGAAATTTATGGGCAGAGAATTTATGGGAATTGTAAGAACTACTTTTTTGTTTGATGAAAATTCTGTGTGTACAGAAGTCATCGAAAAAGTAGATACTAAAGATCACGTCGCTCAGATTTTGAAATAAATCAGAGAGAATTTTTTAAAGCTCAGTTTCGTAGTACAATAATTCTTCTGGATCTCCTTCCATGAAGAATTTTTTTTGGAATTTTAAGCCCAGTTTTTCTAACAATTTTCTAGAAGAATGATTGTATTCTACAGTAATTCCGCTTATTTTTTTCAAACCAAATTCATCTTTTGCCAATTGTTTCAGAAGAGAAGAAGCTTCATAAGCATAGCCTTTTCCTTCATATTCTTCAAAAAAAGCAAAACCAATATCAGGCGTTTCTAGATGAGGACGAACGTATATGCCACAAAAGCCAATTTTAGAACCGTCGGATTTTAGGGTAACGGTAAAATTTCCAAAGCCCATTTTCTCGTAATGAGGCATCATTTTTTGTTTGATGTAGTTTTCTGCATCTTCTAGAGTTCTGATGTTTCGATCGCCAATATATTTGTAGTATTTTGGCGTGTTCATTATCTTAAAAATAAATTCTCCGTCTTCTGTATCTGTTGGTTTCAGAATCAGTCTTTCTGTTTCGTATGTTTTCATTGTTTTTTATTTTTTTAACATTTTTTGAAGTTCATCAATGGTAGGTTCTTTTCCATTGATTTTTCTATGTAACATTGCATGGCAATTAGGGCAGACAGGAATTAAATCTTCTTTAAAATCCACTTTGTATTCATTTTTTATTTGACTTAATGGAATCTTGTGATGAATATGAATAAATCCTTTTCCTAATTCCCCATAAGTTTCGAAAAAATTCATTTCACAGACCATGCAATTTAAACCGTGATATTCTATACATTTTGCACGCGCAAGAGAGCTTCTTTCGTATTTATTAACAATAATTTGTTTTTTTAATCCTTCAAATTCTGTGAATTTGTCATCTATTAAATCTGGAAAAAAATCAATCTGATTATCATCTGTAAAAACTTTTTTCAAATATTCTGACAGTTGGTCTTTTACTTTTATTGGACCTTGTGGAGCTGCGTTTAGCCCATTATTTTTTAAAGATGAAAGATTTAATTTTTCATTATTTATTTGTGATATCAGCTTTAATCTAAAAAAGGTTCCTCCAATAAAACGGTCGTATTCTTCAATTTTTTTCCAGTACTCTTTATCATCTCTTGTTTCAGAAAAAAGCAAATCTTTCTTTTCAACAATACATTTATATCTTATAGATGAAATAGGACTAGTACAATAAATGTAAATAATATCGTTTATTTCATATTTAGTTTTACCTTGTCTCCAATCAATGAAGCCAAAATGTTCAAAAGAAGAGCTATGATCGTACATTTCTCCATTTGCTGATATGATCCATTCTGCCATTTTTTTAGATTTTTATAAAATTAAATTCCTTTTTTTCCTGCGAGAATCATCTCTATCATTTTAATTTTTCGGTTTTCTCTGGTTTCTGGCTTTTTGGCATCAGTAATCCAGCGCATATATTCTTTTCGGTGGGTGTAGCTCATCTTTTGATACAATTCAAAAGCGGTATTATTTTGATTAAATATTTCTAAAACATCTTCCGGAATTTCTACAATTCTTTCTTCCTGATCTTCCCAAAGTTTTACAGAAACCTTATCACCAAAATCTTTCCCAAGTTGTTTTCTTACTTCTTGTGTGAGACCAAGCATGTGAAAATTGCTTTTCATTTTGGCTAAACTACCTCTGTATTCTACTTTTCCGTCTAGCAAAACTTTTATTTTTACTTGACCTCTTTTTCCAAATAATTCTTCGGTAGAGAAAGGAAATCTAATAAAAGCTGCGTTTATTTCGCCGTGTTGTTCTATAATTCCTTCAAATGTAATGTAATTTTGGAGCATTTTTTATTAATTAAAATTTAAAAATAAAGAATTTTTTTGAACCATTAAGATATAATTAAGGAATTAAGAAAAATAAGATTTAAACGCTTAAAGATCAGGATTTTTTAACAATAACGAGTCCTAAAAAATATAAACCTCGAAGAAATTTCTTCGAGGTTTATATTTAGAGTTTTTGGGATGTTATTTTCTGATGTCCATCTCTTTTAATAGATAACCAGCACCGTGGTATTTGTCCATTATCCAAAGTAAGAATCTTACATCAAGGTTAATGGTTTTTTGCCATTCTTTTTCGAAAACGATGTCACCAGAAAGAGCTTCAGAATTTCCGTCAAAAGCAAGACCAATTAATTCACCTTTTCCGTTCATAATTGGTGAACCAGAGTTACCACCTGTGATGTCGTTATTACTCAAGAAGTTAACTGGCATATATCCTTTTTTGTCTTTATACGTTCCGAAATCTTTCTTTTTGTATAAATCTAATAATCTCTGTGGTAAATCAAATTCTGCATCGCCTTTTTTGTATTTAGCTACCATACCTGTCATATCTGTGTAGAAATTATCTTTTACACCGTAGTATTGTCTGTCTTTTCTGATTGGCAATCTATCTACTTTACCTGTGGTAAGTCTCATTGTAGAATTAGCATCTGGATAGAAGAATTTATCTGGATTTGCTTTTCTAAGACCATCAAGATATAATCTGGTGTTTTTAGCAAATTGATCATCAGCTTTTACATATTTATCGCCAAACATCATGGCTTCAGAAACCATTACGCCAGAAAATCTGTAAAGCGGATCGTTTTCTAAAGCTTCTTTGCTAGGATTTTCTAAAAATTTAAGAACAGATTCTTTAGTCGCAAAAATAGAACCAGCAGTTTGATTTGCCAATTCAACAGGAACAGCATATTTAAGAACAGGCAATTGATAATCAAAAGGAACTTTTGATTTGTAAAGAGTAAGCATGGTTTGCAACATATCTTTTTCAACTTCCGGATGGAAACCATCATAAGATGCTTCAATACCTGCAGTTAATTTAGCTTTCATAGCCGTTCTAGCAGCTGCGTCTTGCTCAACAAAAGATTTAAGTGAAGCCCCAATTCTGTAAGGAATTACAGAATATTTAGCATTTCTTTGGAACTGAGAAGCATAATTTCTTTCTAAGTTTCTATCAGCAATTTGTTTGTAATAAGCTTCAATTTCGGTAAGTACGTTTCCGTAAGTAGCTTTATTTTCTGGTTTATTTGCCCATTCTTGGAATTTTGCTTCTACTTTTTGTTTGTCTGCAATGGTTCCGTTTTTGTTAACAGATTCTATCGTTCCGGCTCTGTTTTTCCAATAATTAGCAACAGATGCGTATTGAGAAGCATAGTCTAATCTAGTACCAGTGTCTTTGTCCATATACTTCTTCATTACATCCATAGCTGCTTTAGAAGCATCTACCCAACCTACATAATCTTTGGTAACCAATTGATTAATCCCAAATGAAGTTAAATATCTGTTGGTTCTACCAGGATATCCTACAATCATAGTAAAATCACCAGGTTGTACCCCTTTTACAGAAACGGGAAGGTAATATTTTGGTTTTAAAGGAACATTATTTAGAGAATATTCTGCGGGATTTCCGTTGGCATCAGCATAAATTCTGAAAACAGAGAAATCACCAGTGTGTCTTGGCCATTCCCAGTTGTCTGTATCGCCACCGTATTTACCGATAGATTCTGTGGGTGTTCCTACCAATCTTACATCTTTATAATCTTGATATACAAAGTAATAAAACTCATTTCCGTTAAAGAAATCTCTTACCACTACCGTATATTTGCCATTTTCTGAATTTTCTTTTTGGATTGCTTTATACTCTGCTGCAATAATGGCATTTCTTTCATCGGCAGACATTATATTATTGAGTTTAGCATTTATTCTAGCGGTTACATCGTCCATTCTTACCAAAAATCTTACCGAAAGTCCTTTTGCAGGAAGTTCTTCTTTATTATTCATAGCGAAGAAACCGTCTTTCAAATAATTTTTTTCTGGTGTAGAAAGAGAAGCAATTGCATCATAACCACAGTGGTGATTGGTAAAAACCAAACCTTCTTTAGAAACTACTTCAGCGGTACAACCACCACCAAACTGAACAATACCGTCTTTAAGGCTAGAATGGTTCACAGAATAAATTTCTTCTGGAGTAAGGTGCAGTCCTTGTTTTTGTAAATCTGTGCCGTTTAATCTTTTAACGAGCATCATAAGCCACATTCCTTCATCAGCTTTCATCTGAAGAAAACTTAGCATAAACGTAAGTAATAAAAATACTTTTTTCATTGAATTTAAAAATTATTGTTGCTGTAAATTTAAGAATTATATGTCGTTTCAGAAAATTGGTATAATTTTAGAAGTATCTGTTACAAAAATAAATATTATGAAAGTAAAAGTATTATTGGTATCTCTTTTTTCAATCCTTTTTTTAGGGATAAGTTGTTCATCTCAAAGTCAATTACCTCATTACAATAGAAAATGGATGTTGGTTGAATTTCAGGGGTTTACCAAAGAACAATTGGTGAAAAATAAAGCATACATAGACTTAACCAAAAAAGAAAACGGTGGCGCAAAAATGGGCTGCAACGGAATGTTTTTTTCTTATAAAATTAAAAATAATCACCAAATAGAGTTTTCGCAAATAGGTTCTACGATGATGTATTGTGACGGAAATATGAAACTAGAACAAGATTTTGGAAAACTTCTTCCTACAATGAAACATTATGAAGTAAAAGGACATTTCTTAACCTTAAAAAATGATAACGGACAAACGATGAAATTTGTAGCCGAAGATTGGGACTGATTTTTATGATTAATAAATGATAGATGATGATTGATTTTGTCTAAATTTGTTAAAATTTTATCGTTTATGAACTTCAATCCCGAAATTCTTGGTCTAATTGCAGGAACATTATCTTGTATTACATTCGTTCCTCAAATTTTTAAAACATGGAAATCAAAATCTGTAAAAGACATTTCTGTAATGTCCTTTATGATAGTCGTGGTAAGTACTTTAATTTGGTTGGTTTATGGGATTATCAAGCAATTACCATCAGTGATATTGACCAACGTTGTTGTTTTTTTATCTGCGGTGATTATGCTTTTGCTGAAGTGGAAATATTCTGAAAAATAATTAGTAAGAATAAGAGGGAAATAAATTTCACTAAATTTGCAAAAAAAAGTAGGAACTGTAATCAACAGATTGCTTCGCTACGCTCGCAATGACATGCTCGAAAAAAAAGAACACTTATACGAAAAAGCCGTTTTGGTAGGCTTAATTACACAACATCAAGACGAAGAAAAGCTCATAGAATATCTAGATGAGTTAGAATTTCTTGCGTTTACAGCAGGTGCAACCGTAGAAAAACGTTTCACCCAAAAATTATCTCAACCAGATTCCAGAACTTTTGTAGGAAGCGGAAAAGCTTTAGAAATCAAGGAATTTGTAAAAGAAAACGAAATAGGAACCGTTATCTTTGATGATGAACTTTCGCCTTCTCAATTGAAAAATTTAGAGAAAGAAATGGAAGTGAAAATCTTAGACAGAACCAATCTTATCCTCGATATTTTTGCACAAAGAGCACAAACGTCTTATGCAAGAACTCAGGTGGAATTGGCACAATATCAATATCTTCTGCCTAGATTAACCAGAATGTGGACTCACCTTGAACGCCAAAAAGGAGGAATCGGGATGCGTGGTCCTGGTGAAACCGAAATCGAAACCGATAGACGTATCATCAGAGATAGAATTACGCTTCTAAAAGACAAGTTGAAAACCATCGACAAACAAATGGCAACTCAAAGAAATAATCGTGGAAAAGTGGTGAGAGTGGCGCTGGTTGGTTATACCAATGTTGGAAAATCTACGTTGATGAATGCGCTTTCTAAATCTGAAGTTTTTGCAGAAAATAAATTGTTTGCAACACTTGACACTACTGTTAGAAAAGTTGTCATCGGAAATTTACCGTTTTTATTGACGGATACGGTTGGTTTTATCAGAAAATTGCCTACTCAATTGGTAGAAAGTTTTAAATCTACGCTTGATGAAGTTCGTGAAGCAGATTTATTGGTTCACGTGGTAGATATTTCGCACGAAAGTTTTGAAGATCATATTGATTCGGTGAATCAAATTTTGCAAGAAATTGACGCGCATCAAAAACCAATGGTGATGGTTTTCAATAAAATAGATGCTTTCGCTTATGAGAAAAAAGAGGAAGATGATTTAACGCCAGCTACCAAAAAGAACATTTCGCTGGAAGAATGGAAAAAAACTTGGATGGCAAAATCTAAATTCCCGACAGTTTTTATTTCGGCGATTACTAAAGAAAATTTCTCTGAAATGAAGAAAATGATTTATGATGAGGTACACAAAATTCACATTTCTAGATTTCCGTATAATGATTTCTTGTTTGAGTATTTTGAAGATGAAGTCTAAATTTTGTTTAGGGTTGTTTATAAATAAATGCTAAATTTTTTTAAAAAAATAAAAAATTAAAGGGAGGTGAAGTGTATTTTTATTAATTTTATTAAAAATATATGAATAATGAATGGAGATTTTATGAAAAGAGCGATAAAATGCTCTTGCGAAAATGTAAAAAAAGGAGGCGGACCATTTGGTGCAGTGATTGTAAAAGACAATAAAATTATAGCAGAAGGAACTAATTTGGTGACTATAAATAATGATCCTACGGCTCACGCAGAAATAGTGGCAATAAGAAATGCAGCGGCTTATCTTAATGATTTTAACCTTTCTGGTTGCGAAATTTATACTTCTTGTGAACCGTGTCCTATGTGTCTTAGTGCAATTTATTGGGCTAGAATAGACAAAATTTGGTATGCAAATACAAAAAATGATGCTAAGGAGATTGGCTTTGATGATTCATTTATTTACGATGAAGTTTCTAAACCTTTAGAAGAACGAAAAATCCCAATAAAACAGTTTTTGAGGCAAGAAGGTTTAACGGCGTTTCATCTTTGGACACAAAAAACGGATAAAGTAGAATATTAAATAACTTGAAAATATCACTCAGAAAATCTTTAACTTTGTTTAAAGATTTTTTATATTTAGTGAGCTCCGTAGGAGCGACAGAAAAATGAAAGGAAACGACAATTATATTATAAAATCGAAAACATTTATTTTCATTTATTTTTTTGGAATAATTGCTCATTTATTTATTTTTTTCTGGCTTCTAATTTTTATTATATCAGTTGTTTTTGGAGAAGGCTTTAAAATTTATAACCTTTTTAATATTCCTTTTTTAATAATTCCAGGTTTGATGTTATATGTATTTTCAAATTTTATAAAATCATTTTTAATAAAAGAGGAAAACGTTACGATTAAATATTTTTTCATCAACATAAAACCATACCAATTAAACTTTTTTGATTATTGTTTTACCACAATAGAAAGAGGAAAAGGTGGTGTTTCTGAAGCGTTATATTTAGTTAAAGACAAAAAACTTAAAATAAGAATATCAAGTGGAATTTATAAAAATTATTTTCAATTGAAGGATGTATTAATTAAAAAAATTGATTATAAAGGTATGTTAGATTTAGACTTTTCAGAGAGTCTTAATGGTTTTTTAGGCAACACAATAAATAAACTTCCTTAATTTATGACTCTCCACAACCAAATTCTTGAAGCTTTACAATTTCTTTCCTCTCCAGAGAAGAAAGAATTTCTGCCCTATTTTTTCAAAACTGGAAAAGGAGAATATGCCGAAGGCGATCAATTCATCGGCGTAGTAGTTCCAGATTCTAGAAAATTAGTGAAAGAATATTGGCAAAAAGCCGAACTTTCTGATGTACAAGAAATTTTGAAATCAGAATTTCACGAAATGAGATTGGTGGCACTTCTTATTTTAGTCAACAAATTTGAAAAATCTAAAGATGCAAAAGAGCAAAAAAAACTCGTAGATTTTTACCTTAAAAAAACAAAATATATCAACAATTGGGATTTGGTAGATTTGTCTTGTTATAAACTTTTAGGAAGGTATTGTTTTGAAAATCAGAAAGATGATATTTTAAGAAAACTATCTAATTCCGAGAATATGTGGGAAAAACGCATCGCTATTGTAGCAACCATGCACCATATTAAAAAAGGAAAAATTTTTGATTTAACTCAAGAATTGGTTCTCAATAACCTTAATCATCCTCACGATTTAATGCACAAAGCAAACGGTTGGCTCTTGAGAGAAATAGGAAATAAAGACGAGGAAGTTTTGCTAGATTTTCTAAAAACTCATTACCAAAATATGCCCAGAACCACACTTCGATACGCCATCGAAAAATTAGAAGAAGATTTGCGACAAGATTTTTTGAAAGGTAGAATTTAAAATTATATTTTTTGGAAATAGCTAAAATATCATTTCATTACTTTTTACACCTCGTTTTTCTGGTGTTTATTGCTCTGGTTTTTTTCAGACAAAACTGGAAAAAAGCATATTTCCTTATATTAGCTACTATGTTGGTAGATGTAGATCACTTTTTGGCATCACCAATGTTTGATAGCCACCGTTGTAGCATTGGTTTTCATCCTTTACATTCTTATTTTGCAATAGCTGTTTACGCGTTAGGAAGCATTGTTTTAAAAGGAAATTACAGAATAATTTCAGTGGGTCTTTTGTTTCATATGTTTACCGATTTTCAAGATTTTTATTGGTGGAAATAATTTTTTTTCGTATTTTACCAAAACTAATCTAAACACATGAATATAAAATCACTTCTTCATTGGACAATTATTTTACCAATTTTATCTGCGGTTTTCTATTTTTCTGGACTATTAGTTCACGAAGGATGGTTTAGTGTAATAGGAGCAGCGCTTCTTATTGGGAGTGTGCTATCTGCAGTGCATCATGCAGAGGTAGTGGCGCATAAAGTTGGCGAACCTTTCGGAACAATTATTTTGGCGATTTGTATTACCATTTTAGAGGTTTCTCTCATTATTTCTTTGATGATAGCAGGAGGAGAAAAAGCGATGACCTATGCCAGAGATACTGTTTTTGCGGCAATTATGCTTATCCTAAACGGAATTATAGGTGTTTGTATTTGGATAGGAGGTGTAAAATTTAAAGAACAATTTTTTGCAAGAACATCTGCCACCACATCTTTGGTTAGCTTGGTAGCTATTTTGGCAATGGCACTTATCCTCCCTAATTTTACCACGAGTAAATTAGGACCATATTATACTACATCACAGTTGATTTTTGTTTCGTTTGCTAGTTTAATGATTTATGGTACTTTTTTGATGGTGCAAACGGTGCGTCATAGAAACTACTTTATTGTGGTAAGTGAAAAAGAGGAATCTGATACAGAAATTGCAGAACCTCCTACTTTTTTTAAAACTTTTATGAGTTTAGGGTTATTGATTTTATGCTTAGCAGTAGTCGTTTTTATGGCAAAAGCTTTATCACCAACCATAGAAGGTTTGGTAGAAGATTTTGGAGCACCCAAAAGTTTAGTAGGGGTTATTATTGCAGCGGTAGTATTATTACCAGAAGGAATTGCGGCAATTCGAGCTGCTAAAAATAATAAAATACAATCATCTCTAAATTTGGCTTTAGGCTCAGCATTGGCAAGTATAGGGCTTACCATACCTGCTGTTTCGGCGGTTTGTATTATGTATGATATACCATTGATTTTAGGACTAGATAAAAAGTCTATTATGTTATTGGGATTATCTGTTTTTACCGTTATGCTATCTTTGAGTAGAGGTAAAACCAATATTCTATACGGAATGGTGCTTTTGGTAAACCTCGCAGCCTATATTTTTTACATACTAGAACCTTAGTTTGTTCTTTTTGCTATTTCCATTTTATACGCCATCAGATTGGCAATATTTTCGGCTTTTGTTTTAGCAGAATTTGCCATTTCGCCAGAGAAGTTTTCGTCTATGGTTTTTTTCCAAAGGCGTAGCCAAGTTTCGAAATGATGTTTTTCCATAGCAGCCATTTCATTAATAGGATAATGAGCTCCCATAGGATTTCCATCAAATTTTACAGTAGCAAATAATACAGATTCCCAGAAAATGTACATCTTTGGTAAGTGTTTTTCCCAATTGACCTGGGCTAAATCATTAAAGAAAAAACCTATTTCAGATGCTTTTACCTTGTCATAAAAAGCGTTGACCAGAATTTCTATATCGCGGGTTGTTTTAATATCTTCCATTTTGCTAAATTAAGATAAATTAATCTTGTTTCTGTAGTTTTAACTTTTTTCTACATTTGTAATATGGGAAAACGAAATTTAAAAATTAAAGAAGAGAAAGATAGTGGTTTTTCTACGGTGGTTTCGGGCAGGTTTACCAACAAAGACGGAAGGTACAATGTAAAGAAAAAAGGGATAAATATTCTCAATAGATACAGCTGGTATCATACTTTTTTGCTTTTGCCAAGATTTAAATTTATTGGAGTTTTGGTTATTGCATACATTATAGCCAATTTAATTTTTGCTTCTATTTATTATGCCATAGGAATAGAGCACCTTACAGGAATTGATAAAAGTTCTCCGGTTCAAGAATTTGTAGATGTGTTTTTCTTTAGTGCGCAGACCTTTACCACCGTAGGATATGGTAGAATAGCACCAGTAGGGGCATTGGCTAGTTTTGTAGCCACTTTCGAGGCGTTTTTGGGATTATTGGGATTTGCCATTGCTACAGGTTTATTTTACGGTAGGTTTTCTAGGCCAAGAGCTTATCTTAAATTTAGTGAAATAGCCGTTGTTGCACCTTATGAAGAAGGAACTGCAATTATGTTTAGGGTGGCTTCTTACAAAAACAATATGCTTTCTGAAGCCGAAGTTAATATAACAGCTGCTATTGAAGAAAATATAGACGGAAAGCTGGTAAGTAAATTCTACCAGATAGAGCCTACACTCAAAAAAATTAATAGTTTTAGTCTGAACTGGACACTTGTGCATAAAATTGATAGTAATTCTCCGTTTTACGGATATACGGAAGAAGACTTTAAGAATACCGATATTGAGTTAATTATTATGATAAGAGCTTTTGACGAAATTTTTGCCAATAATGTGGTACAAAGAACGTCTTATATTACTTCAGAAATTGTCTATGGAGCTAGATTTTTACCAATGTATCATTCTTCCGAAGACAATAAAACTACGATATTAGATTTGGATAAAATTGATGATTATCAGTTGGTTAAAATATAGCATGAGCTAATGTTAAGAAGAAATTCATCTTAGGATGAATCTTAATGAACTTAAAATTATATCAAATAACATCAAATAAGTTCTTTGTGAACATTGTTATTAAAAATGGATTTAGAATTTTACAAAAGTCAAGCTTTACAAAAACAAAAAGAGCATAAAAAGTTTTTGGAAGGTCTAAAAAAGAAACCTCCGAAAAACTTAGATTATACCGTTATGGAAACTCACGATGAGGTTTTTGAGGAGGTTGATTGCCTAAAATGTGCCAATTGTTGTAAAACTACAGGACCGCTCTACACCGAAAAAGATATCGAAAGAATAGCGAAACATCTTAGAATGAAATCTGCAGATTTTGAAAAGAAGTTTCTGAGAATTGATGAAGATCAAGACAAAGTTTTGCAACATTTGCCTTGCTTTTTTCTTAATGAAGATAATACGTGCAGCATTTACGAAGTAAGACCAAAAGCATGTAGAGAATATCCTCACACTGACCGAAAAAAAATTTATCAAATCAATCATTTGATGTTAAAAAACACGGTGATTTGTCCTGCTGCTTATGTTTTTGTAGAAAAAATGATGGAAAAAGTACGTTAATTTGCGTGAGCGATAGTAGCGGAAATCCTTTTTGTGGCAGGTTTGGCATGGGAAAAAAGATTGCAGCGGATAGCGCGGTCTTTTCATAAAAAAGAGAGGGATAAAGGCTTTGGATTTTATGAAAAGACACGCCCAAAAAATAAAAAGCCTCAGATTTCTCTGAGACTTCTTACTTTTCAAGTTTACTTTTTAATGAATAAGGGTTTATTATGAAATAATCAATAATCTATTTTTATACTACGCCTTGTGCTAGCATAGCTTCTGCTACTTTTACAAAACCAGCAATATTAGCCCCTTTTACGTAGTTTACATAACCAGTTTCGTCTTTTCCGTATTTCATACAAGCATTGTGAATACCAATCATAATTTCCTTAAGTCTTGCATCTACTTCTTCTGACGTCCAGTTTAATCTAATGGCGTTCTGAGTCATTTCTAAACCAGAAGTTGCTACACCACCAGCATTAGATGCCTTACCTGGCGAGAATAAAACGTGGTTGTCTAAGAAATAATTAATAGCGTCTAGCGTAGATGGCATATTGGCCGCTTCTACTACACACATACAACCATTTTCTACTAATTTTTTAGCATCATCTAGGTCTAATTCGTTTTGGGTAGCAGATGGTATGGCTACATCACATTTTACTTCCCAAGGTCTTTTACCTGCGTGGAATTCTGCACTTGGATATTGTTTTATGTAATCTTCGGCTCTGTTATTGCCAGAAGCTCTAAGCTCTAGCAAATAATCTATTTTTTCGCCAGTAATTCCGTCTTTATCATAAACATAACCGTCTGGTCCAGAAATGGTAACAGCTTTACCACCTAATTCTTCCACCTTTTTGATAACTCCCCAAGCTACGTTTCCAAAACCTGAAACAGTAACGGTTTTACCTTTGAAGTCTTGACCTTTGGTTTTTAGCATTTGCTCTCCAAAGTAAACAACACCGTAACCAGTAGCTTCTGGTCTAATAAGTGAACCTCCGTATGCTAGTCCTTTACCAGTAAGTACACCAGTAAATTCATTTCTAATTCTTTTGTATTGCCCAAAAAGATACCCAATTTCTCTAGCACCTACACCTATATCACCAGCAGGAACGTCTGTTTCTGGGCCAATGTGCTTACACATTTCCGTCATGAAAGATTGGCAAAAGCTCATTACCTCTCTGTTTGATTTACCAGTTGGGTCAAAATCTGAGCCGCCTTTTCCTCCGCCCATTGGTAGAGTAGTAAGAGAGTTTTTAAAAACCTGCTCGAAAGCGAGGAATTTTAAAACTGATAAATTTACAGTAGGGTGGAATCTAATACCGCCTTTGTAAGGACCAATGGCAGAGTTCATTTGGATTCTGAAACCTCTGTTTACTTGTATTTCGCCTTTGTCGTCCACCCAAGGAACACGGAAGATGATAACTCTTTCAGGTTCAGCCATTCTCTCCAAAAGTTTCATACCTCTGTATTCTTTTTTGGTTACAATAAAAGGAATAACAGTAACTGCTACTTCTTTTACTGCTTGCAGAAACTCAGGTTCATTTGGGTTTTTTGCTTCTATTCTCGCAATGAATTCTTGGATTTTTTGATCGACATTGTAATGTTCCATAGATGTTATGAATTAATGCAGACAAATTTAATTTTTTTTTCTATTCTTGCAAGTTCTTTTTTGAGGTTATTGATAATTTTATAAAATTTGTTAATTATTTTGTTAATTTCACAATTATAAAATTTAATTTGAGAATTTATTGAAGTTATGCAAGAAATAATGAATTTTTAGAAAACTCATAATTTTTAAGAAAGACAATATTGTTTCCCAGAAAGTGCTTTGATGTATGATTTTAGTTCTAAATCTAATAAAATTGGCAATAATTTGAATGGCGGAATTTCTAATTTTTCGCTTAAATCGTCTAGAGAAATTTGGATATTTTCTGCAATACAATCATAGATTGGTTGTGCTTCTTTATTTAGTTTTATTGTTTTTGTTTCAAAAAGACTAGGGATGCTAACGTTTTGTTTATCAATACCTAAGTCATCTAATATATCCTGAAACTTGCTGATGATTCTTGCCTTGTTCTGAGAAATGATCAGATTGCAACCTTGGCTGTATTTGTCCGAAATTTTTCCTGGGAGTGCATAGACTTCTCTATTATAACCATTAGCATAGCTTACTGTACTTATAGAACCACCGCCAAATGCTGTTTCTACCACGATGGTAATACCAGAAAATCCTGCCACAATTCTGTTTCTCTGTAAAAAATGTTCTCTATCTGGTTTATCGGTAGAATTAAACTCTGAGACAATAGCACCTCCGTTTTCAATCATTTCTTGAGCCAATTTTCTATGTTGAGAAGGATAGATAAGATGTAAACCGTGTGCTAAAACACCTACCGTAGGAATATTATTTTTAAGAGCTTCAGTGTGAGCTTGACCATCGGTTCCTAATGCTAATCCGCTTACAATCAGAATGTTTTTATTCTTTAGAGATGTTATAAACTCTTCTACGAATTCTCTGCCATAATTCGTCATATTTCTGGTGCCAACAATAGATATTGGGATTAAATTATCATCAAAATCACCTTTTTGATATAGAATAGCAGGAGCATCATCACATTGCGATAGTAATTTTGGTAACTGGTTTTGATGACGAAGTTTTATTTTGATATTGTTTTTTTCGCAAAAAATAAGTTCATTTTCTGCGAATTTTAAAAACTCATCATTGCCAATGTTTTTTATGATTTTAGACCCAAATCCTGGAATTTCTTTTAACAATTTTTTAGATAACAGCCAAGCTTCTTTAGCAGAACCAGCTGCGTCTATTAGTTTCATGAAGTTGATATCGCCTATATTAGGTGTGGCACGCAGTGCTATGGAATATAGAATTTCGTCTTGAAGCATTTCCAAAAATAATAAAATTATTTCTTTCTGATCTCATCTAGACGCTCCCAGATGTTATCTTTTTTAAGCTTGGGTTCTTCTGTGAAATGTTCGGGATGGTTTTCAAGATATTCTTGCCAAAGTTTATCATCTTTTTCACTATAATAATTAGGAAATTCCCAAATAAATTTTTTGTTCTTTTCTCTGTGCTTGTTTTTAAAAATGAGTGCTAATGCTAATCCTACAATGGCTCCAGAAAGATGGGCTTGCCAAGAAATTTTGCTGGGTTGGTCTAATTTATAAAATAACTCTTCTGGAAAAATCCCCCAGATTAAACTTCCGTAATATAATGCTACTACCAATGCTACCGTAAGAAGTGTCTTGTTTTTTCTGAAAATTCCGCTGAAAAATATAAAAAAAGCAAGCATATAAACAATTCCACTGGCTCCAATAATACATGTGTACACAGGTTCTTGACCAAAAAAATTCATGGGTGGAAGTAGCCAAACAATCAACCCTGTACAAATCCATCCCCAGAATAATACGTTGTTTGCCAATTTAGGATAAAATTGATATAACAAGAAAAACAGAACAGCAATAGGAATAGAATTCCCTGCAATATGCTCTAGATTGCCATGGAGTAAAGGAGAGAAAATAACTCCCTTTAGCCCTTCTGGAACAAGCGGAATGAGAGACCCATCGCAATTTTCTATTAATCCTAAATTTTGCAATAAGAAACCTATCCACATTGCAAATAGCATAAGTAGAGGAGCAATTATGGCTCGGATGCTGATAAATTTTTTAATCATTATTAAAATAAAAACTCAAATAGATTGCCAAAACAATTTTATGGAAAAAATGGCTAATATTTTAGACATTCAGTAGAATTTATAGCCAAAAAGTAACATTTATGTGTCAATCAATTGGTTCAAAACAATACATATTGTATTTTTGAAGCAAAATATGGGTTTGACAAAAAAATTGAAGGATGAAAAAATTTTGGATATTGTTTTTATTTTTTGCAGTTTTTAATGTTTATTTTGGACAAATTACTGATTCTAAAAAAGTTATTGATTCTATAAGTGCTCAAAAATGGAAGCAGAGCTTACCAGATATTGACAGCCTCACAGAAGTAGCATTGATAGGAATAAGAGTAAAACCAAAAGACACCATTATTCTTAAAAAAACAAAAGTACTACCTGAACAAGGTTACGAAGTGCCTATTACTCCTTTTCAGTTATTAAAATATAAAGAAGATAAAACTTGGTTTTTCTTTGGACAAAATAATTTGGTTTTTAACCAAGCTAGTTTTAGCAATTGGAACTCTGGAGGTAATAATAACATAGGCGTTATTGGTAAAGTTAATTATAATTTAAGTTTCAAAAAAGGAAAGCATTTCTTAGAAAATACATTTCAATTAGGTTATGGTTTTGTGTCTTCCAAAGGGCAATCTTCCAGAAAAACAGAAGATTATATCAATATAATGTCTAATTATGGATATGATCTAGGGAGTAATTATTATCTTTCTACTGGTTTTCAATTTATTTCTCAGTTTGCCCCTGGATATAATTACTCTGCTACACCTAACCCCACTTTAGATGATAGAATTTCTAAATTTTTAGCACCAGCTTATGTGAATTTGGGGATTGGTATTTCTTATAATCCTAATGAAAATTTTCAAGTGATTGTAAGACCAGTAAACGGTAAATTTACTATTGTAGAAGATAAACTCCTACAGAAAAAAGGATTATTCGGTTTAGAAAATGATGGTCAAAGTTTAAGAAAAGAGTTGGGGGCAATGGTTAATGTTCTCTATCGTCTCAAAATTTATAAAGACATTAATCTGATTAATAAACTCAATCTCTTTAGCAATTATCTGTACCATACCGAAAGAGTAGATGTGGCATATAACGGGACATTGAACTTTAGATTAAATAAATTAATTACCACAAGTATTACCGGAGATTTGCTCTATGATCATGATCAAATAAAGAAGCTTCAGGTAAAACAAACTCTAGGAATAGGGTTTTCTTATAATTTAGGAATTGAAGATAAAGAAAGACCGAAAAAAAATATAAAACCTTTCGCTAATTAAAAAACACATTCAATGAAAAAATTTTTATTATCCGCTTCTGCTTTTTTAGCAGTGCTGGTTTCTGCACAAGAAAAACCTGTAGATTCTACCAAACATTGGTCTGTAATAGGGCAAAATACTTTAATGATTAATCAAGCCGCTTTTTCTAATTGGGTAGGCGGCGGTGCCAATAGTTTTGGTTGGCTAGCTGGTGTTAACTATAATTTAGTTTATAAAAAGGATAAAAATCTGGTAGAAAACGCAGTTATTTTAGGTTATGGACAAAACAAAACGCAAGGTTTGGGTACCAGAAAAAGTCAAGACAATATTAATTTGAGTTCTAATTACGGTTATGAAATAGGTAAAAACTGGTACGCTTCTGCAGGAGTTGGCTTTATCTCTCAATTTACCAATGGCTATGAAGACGGAAACAATCCTGCTGCTAAGAAAATTTCTAATTTTATGGCGCCTGGTTATGTTTCTGTAGGAGCTGGTTTTACGTACAGACCTAGTGAAAATTTTACTTTAACACTTAGACCAGCCAATGCTAGATGGACTTTTGTACTAGATAAAGACCTACAAAAAGCAGGAAATTACGGCTTAAAAAATGACGGGGATTCTTCTCTTTTCCAACTGGGGTTCTTTGCTGGATCTACTTATAAAATAAAACTGATGGAGAATATTACACTTCTTAATAATGCTTCGGTTTTTTCTAATTATCTAGACCATCCAGAAAGATTGGTTCTAAGCTACGGAGGAGTTCTTAATATGAAAATCAATAAATTTATCTCTACTAATATCACTTTAGATTTATTATATGACCATAATCAAATTATGAAAACCCAGCTTAAACAGACTTTGGGCGTAGGTTTTGCTTATAATATTGATAACGGAATAAAATTTAAAGAAGACAAAAGAAATAAAGATTGGAAATAAAAATATCGAAACCACTGCTCACCAGTGGTTTTTTTATGCATTCCAAAATTCTCTGTCCAGACTTCTATACTGTATTGCTTCAGAAATATGATGTGACTCTATTTTTTCAGAAAGTTCTAGATCTGCAATGGTTCTGGAAACCTTCAAAATTCTATCATAAGCTCTAGCCGAAAGATTCAGTTTTTCCATGGCGTTTTTAATCAAATTTTTAGAATCATCATCCAGTTCACAGTATTTTTCAATTTCTTTTGGCCCAATCTGCGCATTGTAATTAATTTCTAAATCTTTGTAACGCTCGGTCTGCATTTCTCTGGCTTTCAGTACTCTTTCCCGAATCGAAATACTGCTTTCGCCTTTTCTTCGGTCAGACAATTGCTCGAATTCTACTTTTTGAACTTCTATATGAATATCAATTCTGTCTAAAAGTGGCCCAGAAAGTTTGTTCATATACCGTTGCATCTCAAACTGAGAAGAAGTGTTATTCGGATCATCTGGGAAATAACCACTTGGGCTCGGGTTCATACTGGCAACCAACATAAAACTTGCAGGATAATTTACTGTAAATCTAGCTCTGGAAATAGTGACCTCTCGGTCTTCTAAAGGTTGACGCATTACTTCTAAAACAGTCCTTTTAAATTCTGGCATTTCATCTAGAAACAAAACACCATTATGTGCCAGAGAAATTTCGCCAGGTTGAGGATAACTTCCTCCACCAACTAATGCCACGTCAGAAATCGTATGATGTGGACTTCTAAAAGGGCGAACCGTCATCAACGAAGAATTTTTCTCCATTTTTCCGGCGACAGAGTGAATTTTGGTGGTTTCTAAAGCTTCTTTTATGGTTAATGGAGGTAAAATACTTGGTACACGTTTTGCCAACATTGTTTTTCCACTTCCAGGTGGACCTATCAAAATAATATTGTGTCCGCCTGCAGCCGCTACTTCCATTGCTCTTTTTGCGGTTTCTTGACCTTTCACTTCCGAAAAATCATATGGGAAATTGTCTATCTTTTCTTGAAATTCTTTCCTAGTATCAAATTCGGTTCTTTCTAGAGGAATTCCTTCGTTAAAGAAATCAATAACTTGCTTTATATTTTCTATGCCATACACTTCCAGATTGTTTACAATGGCAGCTTCTCTCGTATTTTGTTTAGGAAGAATAATTCCTTTGAAGCCTTCTTCTCTAGCTTTTATCGCAATCGGCAAAACACCTTTTATTGGCTGTAAACCTCCGTCTAGTGAAAGCTCGCCCATAATGATGTATTTTTCTAAATTTTCGGCATTAATGAGATCAGAAGCCGCCAAAATCCCAATCGCAATACTTAAATCATAAGCAGAACCTTCTTTTCTGAGGTCTGCAGGTGCCATGTTAATGGTGATTTTCTTCCCTGGAATTTTGAAACCAACGTTTTTTAGGGCAGCATTTATTCTGTAACTACTTTCTTTGATGGCGTTATCTGGAAGACCAACCAAATGGTATCCAATTCCTGGAGAATCTACATTTACTTCTATAGTGATGGTTTGGGCAGAAACACCGTGAATGGCGCTTCCATAGATTTTTACAAGCATTGTGTTATTGGCTTTGATTGATGTAAAAATAAATAAAAATTTTTAATCAAAAAGGGAGTAACTGGTAAAATCTTGAATACCTATCTATAATTTTTATCCAAAAACCAGAAGAACTCTTCCATTCTATACACATTATTCGCCACTAAATAAACAAATAAAATTCCTACAAAAATCGTAAGAAATGAAAGCATTTTCGGAGAATTTTTATACCCGAAAAACAACCAACCGAGCATCATAGGAACTACAAAAATAAAATGTCCGCCATAAATATAAGAGGTATGCAAGCCAAATTTCAAAACACAATGAATGAGAATATCTACGGAAAAAGAAAGCATCAAAATCTGTACAAATTTGTTTTTGAAATTTTTAAAATAACTCCAAAAAACCAAAATCAATATTGAAGCCACAAAAATATAGGGAACTACAGACGAAAAAACATCCATAAATAGGGCGTTGTAATGAAATCCTTGTTTATTGTGATAATCACGGATGATAAAATTGGAAAAAATCATATTTCCCCCGAAAAACCAAGACGAAATCATATCCCAAATTGGCGTAACTTTTGGTTTTGAAAATTTTTCGTATTGTTCACCAGTTTTGGTGAAAATTCTCATATAATCCCAATCTAATCGGTATAAAAACAACAAAACGAAAACCGTAGCAGAAATTACAACTCTAACTGCAGCCTTGAAAACGGTTTTGAAACTTTTAAATAAATTTTTCTCAAAAAGTATTGGAATATAGATTTTTACAACGTTGGTAATCGTTAAACCGCCAACTAAAACCGAAGCGAAAGTTAAAGGAAATATCGAAATTTTCTTTTCTTTTTTAAGTTTTGCAGCTGCATAATAATTAAATGCTATCAAAAAAAGCAAGGTGTAAGTATAAGTTTCTGGCGTAAAAGATAGCAGAATTGGGGTGGTGAAAAACGCAAAGAAAAACGTAATTAATAAATTGATTTTCAGTGAAATTCTAACAATATTTCTTAAATATTTGAATAATTGAAGCAAAGCCAAACTTACTGCAAAATTGCTACACCAAGCCAAAACCAATCGGAAAGTTTCGTTCTTTTTACCATCTGAAATCCACAATGCAAATTTTCTAATCCAATCGAAAAAATAATTAGAAAGCGGGTGTCTCTCAAAACCACCACCTGTCATTATAATTGAGCGATTGTCAAAACTAAAATAGGCATCCCAAGGAATTCTGTCGTCAAATATAATTCTGTAATTCAGTGCGATATAAGTTCCTAAAATTCCGTAAGAAATAAGGAAAATCACAAACAAAATCCATTCTACCAGATTGCTCGGGAAAATTAGTTTTAAAGTGTCTTTGAGTTTTTTCAAGGATAAATTTTTTGCAAAAATAATTCATTTTAACCACAAAAGAGACAAAGATGAAAGACGTTTTAAGTTATTCAATAGCAAAAAAAGCTAAACATCCTTCTTTTTTGTACTTTTGAAATTCTTGTTTTCAAACTATTCTTTTGTGGTTAGATTCTTAAGAAGAACAAGAAAGTGAACTGCAACCAACTACGCCTTCATATTTTTCTGGTCTTTTCACAGAAAATTCTAGGTAGATTTCTTCGTAAGGATTTTGTAGAGCGTTCCAAAGCTTGTCGAATAATTCTGTTTTTCCTTCTTCCATTTCTGCAATGCAATCGTAAAGCAGATAGTTTCTCAAGATAAATTTCGGGTTGGCTTTTTGCATTATTTTCCGGCTTTCTTCTCTGGAAATTTGATTATTAGAAAGTCTTTGTTTGTAATTTTCTACAAATTCTATTACCAAAGTTTCTTGTTCTTTATTCAAATTTTGATAGAATGATTTTCTGAAATGTTCAATGATGTTTGTATCTTCTTTAATGCTTTCTAACTGATTGAAAAACAATGTATAGTCTATAGAAATTTCTTCCATTAATTTTTGCCAAGAAGTGAAAAAATCGGCGTCATATCTTTCTAGTTTTTCAAACCCGAATTTCTTTGCCATCATTTCATCGTGCTTTTTCCAAAACATTTCGCTGTAATCTACTAATATTTTTTCCAGTGCGGCTTCGTCTTTAATTAAAGGAAAAAGCGCATTGGCTAATTGAATTAAATTCCAATGAGCAATGTGCGCTTGTTTGCCAAAAGCGTATCTTCTGCCAGGTAAATCGGTAGTATTTGAAGTAAAATTAAGATTGTATTCGTCTAAAAATGAGAATGGTCCGTAATCTATTGTGTTGCCAATAATGCTCATATTATCGGTATTCATCACACCGTGTGTAAATCCTACACGAAGCCATTCTACAATCATATCGGCGGTTTTTTCGCCTACTTTTTTGAAAAAATCTAGATATTTTTCGGTTGAGTTTTTAT
This sequence comes from Flavobacteriales bacterium UBA1937, assembly GCA_002337005.1. Lineage (GTDB taxonomy): Bacteria > Bacteroidota > Bacteroidia > Flavobacteriales > Weeksellaceae > Cloacibacterium. Next base: position 80,180 of record DDFD01000073.1, read on the forward strand.
CAATTTCTTGGAAATAATTTTCGAGGGTAAAATCTGCAAGTTTTTGTAAAGTATCCAATTCATTTCTTGCAGCTAATAATTCAAAATGTCCGAATCTCAAGAAAGTTTCGGAGGTTCTGATGACAACTGCTCCTTGCTCGAAATCTACATTTCCGTTGTACATTACGTCTCTAGCAACTTTTTCACCAGTTAAAGAAAGAGAAAGTGCTCTTGTAGTAGGAACACCTAAATGAAATATCGCTTCGCTCATGAGATATTCTCTGATTGAAGAACGAAGAACCGCTCTTCCGTCAGCATGACGAGAGTAGGGAGTAGCACCTGCTCCTTTCCATTGAATTTCTGTAAAATTTCCTTTAGAATTTAGAATTTCTCCTGCATAAATAGCTCTTCCATCGCCTAATTGACCCGCCCATTGTCCGAACTGATGTCCTGCATAGGCTGTAGAAAAAGTTTTTAAATTTTCTGGAAGTTGAGTTGCGTTTAAAAAATCTTTATCTTGTTGATTTTCAATTTCTCCAAGTCCTATTTCTTTAGCTAAACTTTCATTAAAATGGAGCAATTGAGCTTTTTTAAAACCATAGATTTCGGTGAGCGCAAATAGAAAATTGGGTGTTTGTCTTTGAGCTGGATTTCCAGAAAAATCTCCCGGAAAAATTTCTAAATATCTTTGAGTGATCTTATCTAAATTCATACTACAAAACTAATTCATTTAAAATAAAAAACCGCTTCAAAAATATTGAAACGGTTTATATATTTTATTGATTAAAGTTTACTTCGTCTTTATTCAACTTGTCATTTAGATTTTCTTCTTTTGGTTTTGCTTTTTGCTTTTCTTCTGTAGGTCTAGGGTTTTTGATTTGGTCTAGAGTCTGTAAACCGCCTTCGTCACCATATCCACCGCCCATTCCTCTAAGATCATCGCAACCGCCACTCCAATCAGATGGTTTTATAAATTTGTCTTCTGGTAAAATCCCAAGCGATTTATCTGCCCATACTTTTTTCATAAATATCCCCCAAATTGGGAGAGCCATTCTAGCACCTTGTCCTTCTCCTGTGCTCCAGAAGTGTGTAGCTCTGTCTTCCCAACCTACCCAAACTCCAGTAGCTAGATTTGGGGTAATCCCCATAAACCAACCATCAGAATTGTTCTGTGTAGTACCAGTTTTACCTGCAATTTCTACACTTTCAGGTACTCCTAATCTTCTAAGTTCGCCAGAAGCAGTACCAAATTTAGTAACGCCCATCATAAGGTCAACCATGGTGTAGGCGTATTTTTCGTTCATTACTTCTTTGGTTTCATTTTTTACTTCTTTAATTACCCTACCATTGGCATCTTCTATACGCCAAATCATTTCTGGTTTTACATAATTTCCAAAGTTTCCGAAAGTACTGTATGCACCTAGCATTTCGTAAATGGTAATGTCTGAAGAACCTAAAGCAACAGCAAGTTGGCCTCTTGGAATTTCTTCGGTTACGCCTAAATCTCTTGCTAGTTTAATTACATTGTCTGAACCCGCCATATCCATTAATCTTACAGCAACAGGGTTAAGAGAATTAGCTAAAGCTTGCTTTAAAGTGGGATTTCCTCCTCTACCAGGAACGGTGTAACCTCTTTCGCTGAATGTTGCGTTAGAAACAGTAGAACAAGGTGTCATACTTAAATTCATAATTGCGGTAGCATAAACAAATGGTTTGAAGGTAGAGCCTACTTGTCTTTTACCTTGTTTTACGTGATCATATTGGAAATGCTGCCAATCTATACCGCCAACCCAAGCTTTGATTTCTCCAGTTCCGGGATTCATAGACATAAGCCCTGCCTGTGCAATTTGTTTATGATATCTTATAGAATCATAAGGAGACATTTCTGTTTCTTTTTCTCCTTCCCAAGTAAAAATAGAGGTTTTGGTAGGAGTTTTAAAATCAATCATAATAGAATCTTCTGATACTCCTGCTGCTGCTAACTGTTTGTATCTACCAGTACGTTTCATTGCCTGAAGCATAATTTTGTCTATTTCATTTTTCTTTAAGAAATAGAAAGGTCTATTAGGATTTCTTCTTTGTTCTGCATCAAAGCCTTTTTGAAGATTTGTTAAATGCTCTTTAATAGCTTCTTCAGCATATTTTTGCATTTTAGAATCTAAAGTAACATAAATTTTTAATCCATCACGGAAAAGATTTACATTTTTACCCGTTTCTTTTTCGTATTCTTCTAAGTATTTTTGAATTTCTTTTCTTAAGAAAAATTTGTAATAAGCAGAGTATCCGTCACTTACTTCTTTAATTGGGTGGTAGTCAGTTACTATAGGTTCTACAGAAGCTCTATTAAAAGTGTTTTGGTCAATATAGTTTGTTTTGAGCATTTGTTCAAGAACTACATTTCTTCTTTTTTTTGCTTGTTCAGGGTTTCTAATAGGATTATTTCTAATAGGCGCCTCTAACATTGCTACAAAAGTGGCTGCTTCAGAGAGTGTAAGGTCTTTAGTTTTTTTATTGAAGTAAATCCTTGATGCTAATTCAATACCTTTGGAATTGTAATTAAAATCCATTTTATTGAGGTATAGCGTAATTATTTCTTCTTTTGTATATCTTTTCTCAAGACTTATTGCAACAGACCATTCTTTAAGTTTTTGAATGGCTCTCATTATAGGATTAGTAGCAGGTTCTTTAGTAAATAACAATTTTGCTAGCTGTTGAGAAATAGTAGAGCCACCACCTCTTTTCCCGCGAAAAGCTACAGCTCTTATAAATGCTTGTAAATCAATTCCTGAATGTTCTCTAAATCTCTCATCTTCTTTTGCCATCAAAGCATATACAAGATGTGGTGGTAAATCTTTGTAAGTAATAGGAATGGTTTTTTCTTTCTCGAATTTACCGAGTTCCACACCATCAGAAGAGATGATTTGTGATGCTACATAAATATCTGGATTTTCTAGTTCTTGTACTTCGGGCATATCACCTAAAAAACCTTGGGATATAGCAAAAAATAGAAAGGCAATACCTAGAACTACCGCTGCTAAACCTGTCCAAATGTATTTAATCCATTTTTTAAAACCAGGTTTATTATTGTTTTTTTTAGGAGGAAGCGGAAATGTATGCGTGCTTCCTTGTTTTATTGTGTTTTCCATATATAATTATGGTTGAGTTGAATTTTCAATTTTTACTCCGATATCTTCTATGCCTATTAGATTATTGGTTCTCATCCCGTGTTTTATACCAACCACATATTTTCCTTTTTTGGGAAATTTATACTGATGGCGGTATAGAAACATAATCTCTTTGGTCTCACCAAATCCCGTACCAATCCATTCTCCTGTAGGTTTTGCTAGAACATAGTTTAGCGTATCTACCTTGGTTGTTTTGTCATTTTCGCCTTTTAAATAGGTTATTAAGAATAAATTGCTGTAAGGATACTTGTTATTATTTCTTACTACAAAAATGACATCTTTTGGGTTTTGAGTATCATCAATATTCAAAACAAATTTTTGCTCTTGATTTTTGTTCCAATGATTGTTTACCTCTGTCATGTGAATGGCTTCACCATCTTTGGAGCAACTAGCAAGAGCTATAAAAACGAAAAATATTGAAAAATATTTATTCATTATTTTTTCTTTTTGGTGGAAACTTCTTTTTGTGTTTGAAAGGTTTTTTCTGATCTTTTTGTTCAGGGTTTCTTTTTTCAGCGGTATTTTGTTGGTTTTCAGCACTATTGTTAGGTGCTTTGTTGTTATTTTGCTGAAAATTTCCTTTGCTTCTTTGTTTATTTCTTTTCTTTTCGAAGCGGTCTAAATTATTTTCTTGAATTAAATCTACCGTTTCTGGTTTGTCATCTATAGAAAATGATTTCAAATCTTCTAACGGAAGCGCTTTATTCCCTTTTCTGTTAATGGAAACCATTTTTTTAACTTCAGATACATCAATATCATACCAAGCCATGGAGTTTTCCATATATGCAAACCACATTTTACGCTTGAAGACATCTATTTTTATACAAAATGCCTTTCCTTTTTCTGTATCTAAAATTGTATTAGATGATGGAAAATCATTAAGTGCATCTACATAGCTGTCAAGTTCGAAGTTTAAACAACATTTTAGTTTACCACATTGTCCGGCTAATTTTAGCGGATTAATGCTCAGTTGTTGGTATCTGGCAGCATTGGTATTCACAGATCTGAAATCTGTAAGCCAGGTAGAACAACATAATTCTCTACCGCAAGAACCTATTCCGCCCACTTTTGCAGATTCTTGTCTATAACCAATCTGCTTCATATCAATTTTTGTTTTGAAGGAAGAGGCATACTCTTTTATAAGCATACGAAAATCTACTCTACCTTCGGCAGTATAGTAAAAAGTAGCTTTGGCACCATCTCCTTGATACTCTACATCTGTAATTTTCATTTCTAGACCAAGATTTTTAGCAATTTTTCTTGCCTGAATTTTTACAGATTCTTCTTTTTTTCTTGCCTCTTGCCAGATTTCTACATCTTTTTGGCTAGAGATTCTATATATTTTAGGAGCTAGTTCTTCGCTGAAGTTTTTTTTCTTCATCTGAATTTTCACCAATTCTCCTGTTAGGCTTACTACGCCTATATCATGTCCCGGATTAGATTCTACAGTAACCACACTTCCTATGTGCAAAGGAAGATTGTTTACATTATTATAATAGCTTTTTCTATCATTTTTAAATCTAACTTCTACAAAGGCGCATTTATTCTGCTGCGGTGCCTTGATGGTAGAAAGCCAGTCAAAAACATTTAATTTATAACTATTACCACAGGTATCTACGTTAGAGCAACCTGTAGTGCTTTTTGTAGCACACGAATGTGTAGAATCTCCGGATGTGTTACATCCACAACTCATATATTATAATTTATTCTTGCAAATTTAGCATAATTTTTAATTTGGAAAGATAATTAAATTCTTTTGAAATTTTATATAATTTTAAATTTAATTATTTGTATTATTTTGGTTAAATCACAATATATTAATTAATAAAAACATATATTTATTATGAAATTCATAACGCTTTTAATGCTGTTTAAATGCATTACATAATGATTGTTTAATAAAAAATTAACTAAACAAGCGTTTAGTTTTCTTGGTTTTTAATATAACTAAATTTTTGATAATCAATAATTTATTGTTTTTTATTGAAGAAAAATTAATATAAACAAATAGATT